>JAEWJH010000004.1 GCA_023386635.1 Pseudomonadota bacterium | reverse complement strand
TCGCCACCTGCGCCGCCAGCAGATCCAGCTCGTCGGCCACCTGCAACCGGAACCGGTCCACATCGGTCTGGTCGTAGCCGCGCCGGGTGAACGCCGCCGACCCGAACTCCCACCGCCGGACCCGGTCCGAGGTCAACCGCACCTGCACCGGACCGGACACCTGCTGCGCGTCGTAACTGCTGATCGGACCCGCGCTCACCGGCCCACCTCCGTTGCTTGCAGCCCGTCCGCGCCGGTCATCGTCCGCCACGCCGGGCCGTACCAGTGCTTGCCGTAACCCTCGTGATGCACCTGACCCGGCTGGTAACCGGCACCGGTCAACGCCGCCACCGACTGACCCACCATCTCGTCGGAGCCGCACACGTACACGTGCCGCGACCGCCAGTCCCCGTCGGCCAGCACCCGGTCGGCGATGCGCACCGACTCGCCCGGCCGGGCCGGATCCGCACCGGCCACGTACGACACCCGCAGCCACGGATGCGTCGCCGCCAGCTTGTCGATCGCCTCGCTGTCGTAGAACTCCGCCCGCGAACGGGCACCCACATACAGGTCCACCCGCCGCCCCGAACCCTCCGCCGCGACCTGCTCCACCAGCGCCTTCACCGGCGCCCAGCCGGTGCCACCGGCCAGCAGCAGCAGATCCGACGACCCGGCCTGCCACAACGTCAACCGGTCCCCCACCGGCGACGCCAAATGGATCTGGTCACCGGCCGCGCACCCGTACACCAGCCGCGACGACACCACACCACCCGGCGCGGCCCGCACATGCAGCTCCACAGTGCCGTCCGGACGCGGCGCGTTCGCCGGCGAGTAGTACCGCCACGACCGCACCGCAGGATGCGACACCCCGATCGACTGGCCCGGCCGGAACGGCAACAGATACTGCGGACGCACCGTCAGCACCGCCACGTCGAACGTGCGCTGCTCGTGGGTCAGCACCTCCGCCACCCACCACGGCGGCGACTGCGACTCCGCGGCCTGCGCGCCCTCCGTCATCACCTGCGCGACCAGCCCGTACGCCGCGGTCCAGTCGGCGGCCAGTTCCTCGGTCCACGCCTCACCGCAGAAGTGCCGCAACGTCGCCAGCAGCGCCTCACCGACGGCCGGGTAGTGCTCGGCGCGCACCGCGAACTTCCGGTGATCCGCGCCGAGGTCCCGCAGGAACCCGACCAGCCGGTCCACCTGATCCACGTGGGACACCACATGCCCCAACGCCGCCACCAGACGGTCCCGCTGCCCGGCCATGTTCGTCGGGAACATCTGCCGCGTCTCCGGATGCGACAGGAACAGCGTCGAATAGAAGTAGAGCGGCACCTGGTCGCCGTGCGCGGCGACCAGGGACCAGCTCTGCTTGAGCCGTGCGACGTCCACGCTCAGGCGTCTCCCGCCGACACGACCTGCTCCCGCACCTGCCCGAGCACGACCTGCACGTCGGCGATCACGTCCGCCGGCACGCCCAGCTCCACCAGCGTCGCGGTCAGGTGCTCACCGACCTTCGCGTAGTGCTCGCCCGTGATGTTCAACGGCTGGTGCGCCTCGTCCAGCCCGCGGCCCGCGTACTCGTTCGGGCCACCCAGCACCACCGCCAGCATCAACGCCAGGTGCCGCCGCTGCTCCACCATGTCCACGTCGGCGAAGTAGCCGGCCAGATCAGGATCGGCCAGCACCTTGTCGTAGAACAGCTCCACAGCGGCCTTCACCGCCGCCGCGCCACCGATGCGCTCGTAGTGGGAGATCGGGGTGGTCTCGCTCGTCACCGTCATGCTCGGTCCTTCCAGCAGGGGTCCGCGGTCAGCGCCGCGGCAGGGGTTCGCCGTCCGGCGCGGCATCACACAGCGTTCCGCCGTGATCTCGACACGCCGACGACCGGAACGGACCATAGCGTGCCCGACGCGCCAGTTCACGCCCACCCTGTCCGGATCCCGAGAACTGTCAACTACGGACAGTCAACAACCGGGGCGAGGTCGATGAACAAAGAGCTACCAGGCGGCGACAGCAGGTGAACACGAACGACGTACCGTCCTTTTCGGACATCACGTGCGCAGCGGCAGTGACCTGCGGACATTCACGCACTACTCGAACCGCGCCGCACACACCCCGAAGGCCACCGGGAAGGAGCACACCCCGTCACCAAAACACGAATCGCGCCACACCCTTTTCGGGCGCGGCGCGATCCCGTCAACGAGACGCGACGCAGGTCACCCGGCCCGACGCCGGGCCCGCCGCGCCGCCAACTCGTCACCCACCGGCTCGGCCTCCGGCTCCGCCGCGGCCGCCGGCTCCTGCCCACCCACCGGCTCCGCCGGCAGATGCGACAACGAACCCTGGATCTCCTTGAACGCCCCACCGATAGCGATGCCGAACACCCCCTGGCCGCCCTGCAACAGGTCGACCACCTCCTCCGGAGACCGGCACTCGTACACGGTCGTCCCATCGGAGATCAACGTGATGCCCGCCAGATCGTCCACCCCACGCGACCGCAACGCCTCGATCGCCTTCCGGATGTTCTGCAACGACACCCCGGCGTCCAGCAGCCGCTTCACGACCTTCAACACCACCAGGTCGCGGAACGAGTACAACCGCGACGTCCCCGAACCCGAAGCGTCACGCACACTCGGCACCACAAGCGCCGTACGCGCCCAGTAGTCGAGCTGCCGGTAACTGATGCCCACCGCCGAACACGCGGTCACACCCCGATAACCGACCTCGCCGTCACCGGCCGGATCGGCCCCCACACCCGCCTGCTGCTGCTCCACACTCGGACCAGGATCCCGCGGCTCGTGCATCCGGACCAACCTCCCCGCGCCCGTGGCGGTGCCGCGCCGACTCCCCGTACGCGCACCACTCGACACGGCAACCCTAACGCCGCCCCCCGCACTTCACCCGCAGGAGACACCACGACACGCCGCGCCACCACCCGGCGACACCACGCACCGGCACGCCTCAACCCGCGAAGTCCTCCGGACGCACCTGATCCAGGAACTCCCGGAACTTCTCCACCTCGTCCTCCTGCTCGTCCGGGATCACGATCCCCGCCTCGCTGAGGACCTGCTCCGCACAACGAATCGGAGCACCCACCCGCAACGCCAACGCGATGGAGT
>JAEWJH010000017.1 GCA_023386635.1 Pseudomonadota bacterium | reverse complement strand
GTCACGTGATGACCGAGATGCTTCAGTCGCAGGTCGAAGCGGTCACGCCGGTGTGCCAAACGTTCGACGAAGCGCGCGCGTATCTCACGGGATATCGCGCAACGCTCGCCGAGGAAGCCGCAGCGCGCAAGCTCGGCATCGCCGCCATGGGGACCTTCCCGCTCGCGGTCTGGCCGGAGCAGACCGTAACGCCGGGCGACCGCTACAAGGGTATCGTCAGCGATCTCGGCATCATCGGGCTGCGCAACATGCTGTGCGGGCTGCATGTGCATGTCAGCCTGCCCGACCCGTCGATCCGCGTCGACCTGATGAAGCGGATCATGCCGTATCTGCCCCTCCTGCTCGCATTGTCGACGTCCTCACCGTTCTGGCAGATGCATCGCACCGGCCTGCATGGCTATCGCCTCGCCGCCTATGACGAACTGCCGCGCACCGGCCTGCCCGAACTGTTTCACGAACAGGCGGATTATGACGAATTCGTCGCGGCGCTGACACGCGCCGACATCATTCCTGACGCCAGCTACATCTGGTGGGCGATCCGTCCGTCGATGCGCTATCCGACACTCGAACTGCGCATTGCCGACAGTTGCACACGGCTCGACGACGCGCTCGCGGTCGCCGCGCTGTTCCGCTGCCTGATCCGCGCGCTCGACAACGACCGCGCGCTCAACTCCGGCTTCGACCGGGTCGGCCGCGCCATCACCGTCGAGAACAAATGGCACGCGCAGCGCTACGGCATCCACGCCGTGTTCGTCGATCCATTCCGCCGCGCATCGATCAGCGCGCGCGAATGGCTCGACGAGATTCTGGATTTCATCGACGAGGACATCGTCGCGCTCGGCTGTCAGCGCGAAATCGCGCGCGCCGAGACGATCCTGCGCGAGGGCACCAGCGCCGACGAGCAGATCCGCATCTACCAGACCGCGCGCGCCGCCGGCCGGCAGCGCGCCTCCGCGCTCAAGGACGTGGTGGACTGGGCCGCCGCCGAGACCGTCGCCTGCGTCGGCCCGGGGCGGGCCGCCGCCTAGGCGAGCGGGTCAGGCCGGCCGGGGGCCCTCCGTCCGGTCTCCGCCAGCCTCGCCCGGCGACATAGACCGGGGAGCCAAGGCCCCCTATAAAGCGCCCGATCGAACGCCCAAACTGACTGAGTCCATGGCCAAAACCGCGCCCATGACACCCCTTTATGTCCTCAACGGCCCCAATCTGAACCTGCTCGGCACGCGGGAACCCGATAAGTACGGGAATACCACCCTCGCCGACCTCGACCAGATCTGCCGCGAGGCCGGGAAAGCGCTTGGCTTCGACGTCGTCTGCCACCAGTCGAATCTGGAAGGCGAGCTCGTCAACTGGATTCAGGAGGCCAAGACCCGGAACGCAGCCGGCATCATTCTCAATGCCGGCGGCTACACCACCACCTCGGTAGCGATCCTGGACGCGCTGCTGTCGGTGCGCCTGCCGACCATTGAGGTGCACATCACCAATATCCACGCCCGCGAGGAGTTTCGGCACAACTCGCTGATCTCGCGGGCCGCCACCGGCGTGATCTGCGGGCTTGGAACCGCGAGCTACACGCTGGCCATCACCGCGATCGCCGGCCTCGCCGGCGCCGCCAAACACTGAGAGTCACGAAACCGGACATGGCCAAAAAGAACATGCCGAAGCAGTCCAAAACCAAAGCACCGAAAGCCGCGCCGCAAAAGTCCGCGTCGCAGAAGACCGGGACCAGCGGCGTCAACCGTGCCCTCATTCTCGAACTCGCCGATTTGCTCAACGAGACCGGCCTGACCGAGATCGAGATTGACGGCAGCCGCGTGCGCGTGGCGCGCACCGCCGTCGCTGTAGCGCCTTCTGCCGCTGCGGTCGCACGTCCGATGATGGCCCAGCCTGTCGCAGCGGAAGCCGCGTCCGGCTCCGTCGATCCGGCCAAGCATCCGGGTGTGGTCACCTCGCCGATGGTCGGCACCGCCTATGGCGCGCCCGAGCCCGGCGCCAAGCCGTTCGTCGAGGTCGGCGCGCATGTGAAGGCAGGCCAGACCCTGCTGATCATAGAAGCGATGAAGACCATGAACCAGATTCCGGCGCCGCGCGCCGGCACCGTCACGCAAATCCTGTTCGAGGATGGTCAGCCGGTCGAGTTCGGCGAACCTCTGCTGATCGTCGAATAATAATAAGCCTCAGGCGGACGCAACGCATGTTCGACAAGATCCTCATCGCCAACCGTGGCGAGATCGCCATGCGGGTGATCCGCGCCTGCAAGGAGCTCGGCATCCCGACGGTCGCCGTGCATTCCACGGCCGATACCGATGCCATGCATGTCCGCTTCGCCGACGAGAGCGTGTGCATCGGTCCGCCAGCGGCCAAGGACAGCTATCTGAATATTCCCGCCGTGCTTGCCGCTTGCGAGATCACCGGCGCTGACGCGGTGCATCCGGGCTACGGCTTCCTGTCGGAGAATGCGCGTTTCGCCGAAATCCTCACCGATCACGGCATCTCCTTCATCGGGCCGAAACCGGAACACGTCCGCATCATGGGCGACAAGATCGAGGCCAAGCGCACGGCGAAACGCCTCGGCATTCCGGTTGTGCCCGGTTCGGAGGGCGGCATCGGCTCCGACGCCGAAGCCCTAACTGTCGCCAACGACATCGGCTTCCCGGTGCTGGTGAAAGCCACGGCCGGCGGCGGCGGCCGCGGCATGAAAGTCGCGCTCACCCCTGAAGAACTGCCGACCGCGCTTGCCACTGCCCGCGCCGAAGCCAAGGCCGCGTTCGGCAATGACGCCGTCTATCTGGAAAAATATCTGCAGGAGCCGCGCCACATCGAAATCCAGGTGCTGGGCGACGGCCATGGCAAGGCGGTGCATCTCGGCGAGCGCGATTGTTCGCTGCAGCGCCGCCACCAGAAAGTTTGGGAAGAGGCGCACTCGCCCGCGCTCAATGCGACCGAGCGGGGCCAGATCGGCGAAGTCGTCGCCAAGGCGATGCGCGAACTCAATTACCTCGGCGTCGGCACCGTCGAATTCCTTTACGAGGACGGCAAGTTCTATTTCATTGAAATGAATACCCGCATCCAGGTCGAGCATCCGGTGACCGAAGCGATCACCGGCATCGACTTGATCTTCGAGCAAATCCGCGTCGCCGCCGGTGCGCGGCTGTCGCTGACGCAGAAGGATGTGCGGTTCCACGGCCACGCGATCGAGTGCCGCATCAATGCCGAGAACCCGGTCTCGTTCCGGCCTTCGCCCGGCAAGATCCTGCATTATCACGCGCCCGGCGGGCTCGGCATCCGCGTCGATTCCGCCGTCTATCAGGGCTACACGATCCCGCCCTACTACGACTCCCTTGCCGCCAAGCTGATCGTCCACGGCAATACCCGCACCGAATGCCTGATGCGGCTCAAGCGCGCTCTCGACGAGTTGGTGGTGGATGGCATCGAGACCACCGCCGCGCTGCATCGCGCGCTGGCCAGGGAAACCGACATCATCGACGGCAACTATCACATCCACTGGCTGGAGCAGTTTCTGGCTCGCGGTGCGGTCGGGACATAAATCCGTTATCAAAGACCGCAATATTTCCGCATTTGCCGGCTAACAGCCGCTATCATATTACTGCGCGTCTGATCGACGCAGTGTGTCTTTTTACATAGGTTTTATGCCTAACGCCATTTCGACAGAACGGAATTTTGCCCAGACCCTGCTGCTCCTCGCGGGCTTCGCACTGTTGATCGGCATTAGCGCGGGGACGCTCTGGCTGGTGGATCGCACCGCCGAGGATTCCCGCGCCGTCGCGCATACGCTGCGCGTACAGGACAGCCTGTCCAATCTGCTTCTGAATATGCGCCGAGCGGAGGCCGGCCAGCGCGGTTATCTGTTTACCAATGCCAACCGTTACCTTGATGACTATAACGAGGCCGGCCCGGCTGCCGAAGAACAACTGCGGCTGCTGCGCGAACAGACGAACGACAATCCGCGACGCAAAGGGGAACTCGACGCGGTTCAGAACTCCATGAGCCGCAAATTCGCGGAGATGGACCGCAGCATCGAGTTGGCGAAGGCCGGCCGACAGGACGATGCGCGCACCTTTGTTCTCGGCGACCGCGGCCGCGAGATAATGAACGAACTGCGCCAGCAGATCGAGAGAATTATCGATGACGAAGGCCGTGTGCTCACCGAACGCAACGAGGCCTCTCAGCGCACCAATCGCCTGTTGCTGATCCTGACGCTCGTCGGCGCTGCCCTGGTGATCGTCGTCGGTGGCGTCGCCGTCATACTGATGCGCCGCAACGTCGCGCAACGCGAAGCGGCGCGGCGGGAACTGGCGATCACGAACGCCAATCTCGAGCGCATCGTCGAATTCCGTACCGCCGACCTCGTTGAAGCGAACGAAGAAATCCAGCGCTTCGCTTATATCGTCAGCCACGATCTGCGCTCGCCGCTGGTGAACATCATGGGCTTCACCAGCGAACTGGAAGCGCTGCGCAAGGACATCTTCGAGGAAATCGGCAAGCTGCGCGCGCAACTCGACGAACTCAATGCGCACGCGGCGGCACAGGCCGTCCCGGTCGAAACGCTCGGCAAGGACTTCGACGAGGCGCTCGGCTTCATCAAAACCTCGATCGCCAAGATGGATCGCCTGATCAACGCCGTGCTCAAGCTCTCGCGTGAAGGCCGCCGGCAGTTCAACCCGGAAACGATCGACATGAACGAGATGCTCGGTTCGATCGAGCAAACCGTCGCGCACCGTGCCGCTGAACAGCAAGCCACGGTGACGATCGACGATCTTCCCGGGGTCGAGAGCGACCGCCTGGCGATCGAACAGATTTTCTCCAACCTGATCGACAATGCGCTGAAGTACAGCCGTCCCGGCGTGCCGAACCATATCGCCATCACCGGCCACGCCAACGCCGCTTATGTGGCCTTCGAGGTGACCGACAATGGCCGCGGCATCGACCCGCACGATCACCAACGGGTGTTCGAACTGTTCCGCCGCTCCGGCGTGCAGGACAGACCGGGCGAAGGCATCGGCCTCGCCCATGTCCGTGCGCTGGTGCGTCGCATGGGCGGCACCCTGAAACTCAAGTCAGAACTGGGGAAAGGCAGCACCTTCACGGTCACCCTGCCCCGGCGCTGGAGTGAAAACACGAGGAGCGTTGCATGAACAGCAAGATGTCGCAGGAGCCCGTCGAGATCATCATGATCGAGGACGACGAGGGCCACGCGCGCCTGATCGAGAAGAACATCCGCCGCGCCGGCGTCAACAACAGGATCACCCCGTTCACCAATGGCACCGACGCCGTCTCGTTCCTGTTCGGAGCGGACGGCTCCGCCGCGATCAACAAGAACAAGCCCCTGCTGATCCTGCTTGACCTCAACCTGCCGGACATGACCGGCGTCGACATTCTCGGCCGCGTCAAGAGCAACGAACATCTCAAGCGGATTCCGGTGGTCGTTCTGACGACGACGGATGACGCGACCGAGATTCAGCGCTGCTACGACCTCGGCTGCAACGTCTACATCACCAAGCCGGTAGACTACGAAAACTTCGCCAATGCGATCCGCCAGCTTGGCCTGTTCTTTTCGGTCATCCAGGTTCCGGCCACGAACTGAGAAACATCATGCCGCGCAACGTCCTTTACGTCGACGACGATCCCGGCATCTGCCGGCTGGTCTCGCGCGCGCTTGAGCGCGATGGGATCAACGTCGTCACGGCGCCGGACGGAGAAAGCGGCCTGCGCGCGATCGAGGCCGACCCGACCTTCGACGTGATCGCGCTCGACCAGAACATGCCGGGACTCGACGGCATGGAGACGCTCGCGCGCATCCATGAGAAGCCGGACCATCCGCCGGTGATCTTCGTCACGGGCGCGCAGGACAGCAAGCTCGCGGTCGCGGCGCTGAAAGCCGGCGCGTTCGACTTCGTCGTCAAGGACACGACCGGCGAATTCATCCCACTGCTGCGCGCCGCGTTCTCGAGCGCGGTCGAAGCGATGCGGATGCGTCGCGCCAAGGAAGCGGCGGAAGCGGAGGTGCGCGAAGCGCGCGACCGGTTCGAGGCGCTGGCGACGGAACGCGCGGTGCTGCTGCGCGAGGTCAATCACCGCGTCGGAAATTCGCTGCAGCTCATCGCCTCGCTGCTCGCCATGCAGGGCAACGCCAATCCGAGCCAGGAAGTGAAAGACGCGCTGATCAACGCTACCTCGCGCGTCATGGCGGTGGCGCAGGTGCACCGCCGTCTGTACACCTCCGACAACGTCAAATCGGTCGCGGTTGATCAATATCTCACCGCGCTGGTCGAAGACCTGCGCGTCTCGGCCGACAGCGACGAACTGGCTCACCTCACCATCGCCGCCGAGCCGGTGGAGACCGACCCGGACCGCGCGGTCGCGGTCGGCGTGATCGTCAACGAACTGATCATGAACGCGCTAAAATACGCCTACCCGTCCGAAAAAGGCCAGAGCCGCGGACCAATCCGTGTCGGTCTGAAGTCCCAGGGCCCCGACCGCGCGGTGGTCAGCGTCGAGGACGACGGCGTCGGCATGGGCATGGGCGCGGCCGCGACTTCACGCACCTCGAGCGGCCTCGGTCAGCGCATCGTGCGCGCGATGGCGGACAAGCTCGGCGCCAAGGTCGAGCACGATGCGAGCCATCACGGCACCCGCATCGAGATCGCCTTCGCGACCACACGCCGCGCGCCGCTGCACCCGACGCCATAGTGCACCATCGTCATTCCGGACGCCCCCACGCCCTTGCGCGCGAGGCGGAAATCCGGAATCCAGTCCAAAATTTTTCGTGTATCTGGATCCCGGGCTCGCGTTCACGCGCACTCCGGAATGACAGCAGATGCTCGTCAGTGCACCGTCAGGCGATCGAGCAGCGTGCACACGTCCTCGGGACGATACGGCTTGCTCAGGAATAGCGAACGCGACACCAGCGGCGCGATGGTGGTCGCATCGTGCCGGCCCGACGCATAGACGATCGGCAATTCCGGCCGCAGCGCCCGCGCCCGGCGCGCCAGTTCGGCGCCGTCCATGACGCCGCCGAGATTGATGTCCGTAAACAGCACGTCGATGTCCATATCCGCCTCGAGACGGGCGAGTCCCGCTTCCGCGGTGGCGACGACGTGGACGTCGAACCCGTGCTCGTCGAGAACCTCACGCACCAGTTCGGCAATCAGGCTCTCGTCTTCGACCAGCAGAACTTTGGCCCGGTACGTAGTCCGCATAACACGCTCCGTGACAAGCCCGACAACCCGCTCCATGGCTCCCTCCCGATACGCCCCACAACGGTGAGGTCTCGGCCATGCAACGCGACACCGGCAAATGCCGTTCAATGTTTCGACAATTTGCAGCGGACATGGTGAGGGATATGTTAACGTTGCGCGCCCCGCCCGTCCTGCACGGTGCCCAAAGACAAACGCTCTTGTGCTTCGTCCCCGACAAGGGCGATACGGAACCGATGGCGAACCGCAACGCTTCCTTCGAGATCACACCGGATGTGCTGCTCAAGGCCTATGCCTGCGGCATCTTTCCGATGGCGGAGAGCGCGGACGACCCTGCGCTCTACTGGGTCGAGCCGGAGCAGCGCGGCATCATCCCGCTCGACGGGTTCCATGTCTCGACACGGCTCGCGCGGACGGTGCGCACCACATCCTTCGGCGTGGTTGCGGACCGCGATTTTCCGGCTGTGATCGACGGCTGCGCCGCCGCGGCAGCCGGCCGTGAGCGCACCTGGATCAATCAGCGCATCCGCGCGCTTTATATCGCGCTCGCCGAACGCGGCGCCTGTCACAGCGTCGAGGTCTATGACGGCGCGAAGCTGGTCGGCGGACTTTACGGGCTCGCACTCGGCCGTGCGTTCTTCGGCGAAAGCATGTTCCACCGCGCGACCGATGCGTCGAAAATCGCGCTGGTGCATCTGGTGGCGCGGCTGATTGCCGGCGGCTTCACGCTGCTCGATACGCAGTTCACCACCAGTCATCTGCAGTCGTTCGGCGCGATTGAAGTGCCGCGAAGGCGCTATCAGGCGCTGCTCGCCGACGCTCTCACCGGCGAGGCCGCATTCGATCGCCTGCCGCCTGAAATCGGCGGCCAGCAGGCGCTCGCCATCATCAAGGGATCAGCGGCTTAAAAACTTTCACCATTTCATGACATGGTGAAAGGCTCGAGGTTTTTGACCTGTCGCGTTTTCTTGGCGCGAACCGGTATCCACTTCGCTCGAAAACGCTCTACTGACGAAACGGCGGCGGCGATGCCGACGGCGGGAACGGCTGTTGCGCCGGCGGCGCCGGCCGACGCTGTTGCTGTGCAGCCGGGCGACGCGTTGGCGGCGCAGCCGGCTTCGGTGCGGCCTCGGGCGGCGCTTCGGCGGTCACGTCGGGCTTGGCGCCTTTGCAGTCGGTGAGCCACACGTCATAGATCGGATGCTCGACCGCGTGTAGGCCCGGCGAAGCAGCGAACATCCAGCCCGTGAAGATGCGCCGCGTCTCGCCCTGCAGCGTCACTTCGTCAACTTCGACGAAGCCATCGGTGTTCTGCGTTTCGGTCGGCGGCCGGGTGTAGCAGGCACGCGGTGTCACCTGCAGCGCGCCGAACTGCACCGTCTCATTGATGTCGACGTCGAACTTGATGATGCGGCCCGTGATCTTGTCGAGACCGGCAAACACCGCCTTCGGGTTGGCGATCTTCTGCGGCGGCGGCTCGACGACGATCTCGTCGCCCGGCTGGGGCGAGGTATCGGCCGGCTGCCCCGGCGCGACGCGCGGCTGGCGTTGCCCGGGCGGCAGACCCGGCGTCGGCGACGGCGTCGCCTGGCGCAGCTGCGGTTCGATGTTCTGCGGCCGCTCGCCGGGTGGCGGCTGCGGCGCGACCGGTCCGCCCGGCAACGGCGCGAGCGGCGCGGACTGGATCACACCGCCACCGGGACGATTCTGCGGCGGCAGCGCCATGGGCGCCGGCAATGGTTGCGATGGTGGGGTATCCGGGCTCGCCGTGCGACCACGCGGCGGAACATTCTGCGGCGGCAAATTCTGCGGCAACCTTTGCGGCTGGACGTTCTGCGGTGGCGGCAGCGTCCGCTGCGGTGGCGCGTCGCGGATATCGCCCGGCGGGCGCGGTGGCGGATCCTGGAAAATGTCGCGGAACTGCGCGTGCACAGGCGATGCGGCACAGATCGCAGCCAGCACCGACAGCGTGACGATCGGAAGGAGCTTGGTCATCAGCTTCGGTCGAACCTCGCGGGCCGCGGGATTCGGTTCCCGCCCCGCCGTCCGGTTAACATGGCGAATACGGCGGCGGAAGGGCGTGCCAAAGGCGGACCAAGGGCGCACGAAGGGCGCACGAATGGCGCACTGGCGGGCGACAAGGGATGTCCGGCGATAGACGCCAGCGGCGGTGTCAGCGCCCCGGCGTCCAGGCCTTGTAGTCGCCGGTCGCTTGCGGACGCCGGCCGGACGCCAGCGTCGAGCCGCTTGGTCGATAGGCCGCCGGTGTGCCGGTGAAATTCGGACGATGCGGCTTCTGCCACGCCCGCGGCCGGTAATTCTCTTCGGTCGGCGGGGTATCGACGGTGTGATGCATCCAGCCATGCCAGGACGGCGGGATCGTCGAGGCCTCGGCATAGCCGTTGTAGATCACCCAGCGCCGCTCGAAGCCGAGCGTCGGATCGATCTTGCCGCCGCGCGTGCGGTAATAGCGGTTGCCGAATTCGTCCTCGCCCACCGCCTCGCCATAGAGCCGCGTCCAGAGATTGGTTCCGAACGTGGTTCCGCTCCACCAGGTGAAGCACAGCAGCAGAAAACGTTTCATGGCGGCCGATATCTCTGGGGGCAGACTTTGGCCCCGTGGGGATGGTCGCGTTCTGCCACTTCAGTCCCAGCCTGTCCAGTTCAGGGACAGCCCCTTTTCCACCCGCGTTCGGCACCCGATTGCATCGTGCCGACAGCCGATTATCGTGCGGCAACAGAGCGGCGAAGGGGATGCGGTGACGGAACGGCGGCGGAAGCGACGAAGCACAAAACGCCTGCCGGTTCTTGTGGTCGCGCTGACCCTGACAGGACTGATTGTGGCGCAGGCGGAGGATTCGCCGGCCCCGCTCCCAAAAACCGACACGCGCGCCTGGCTCACCCTCGCGCCGCTGCCGCAGCCGGCAACCGATCTCACCGGCGCGGTGGTCAACGGCCGCCTGTTCGTGCTCGGTGGGCGCGACGGCGCCCGGCCGAGCGGCGCTGTGTTCATGTTCGATGCGGCGACCGGCCAGTGGTCGGCCCGCAAGGCGATGCCGGTACCGGTGCATCACGCCGCGATCGCCAGCTATGGCGATCGCATCTATGTGTTCGGTGGCTTCAAACGGCCGGAGAGCGGCATCGGCTGGCAGCCGGTCGATCTCGCCTGGGAATACGACCCTGCCGCCGACAGTTGGAAGGCGCTCAAGCCCCTGCCCGGGCCGCGCGGCGGTGCCGCGGTCGCCGTCGCCAACGGGCAGCTCTATGTGATCGGCGGCGCGGCGCCCGCCGCAAACCAGACGGCGATCGACGGCAAACGACGCCATGAGGTGCTGGGCCGCGTCGACGCCTACGATCTCAGGACTGACCAATGGACGGCGCGCGCGCCGCTGCCGACGCCGCGCACCGGCGCCGCCGCCGCGGCGATGACCGGCGGCATCTATGTGTTCGGCGGGCGGATCGGCTCCGCCTTCGCCAATGGCAGCGACGTCGATGTGGTTGAGGCTTACGATCCTGTTGCGGACCGCTGGAGCGCGCCGCTCGCGCGCCTGCCGACCCCGCGCGGCGATGCCGCCGCCACCGTCTGGCGCAATCTCATCCTGCTCGCCGGCGATCCGCCGCTCCACGATACGGGGGACGATGCCAAGGCCTCGGCCCGGGGTCTGGTCGGCTTCGATCCGGGTACCAACCGCTGGTCGGTCCTGCCCGTCCCGCCGCTGCCGCGCATCGGCTTTGCCGCCGGCGTCATCGGCGACCGATTCTATGCGGTCGGCGGCGAAACGGAACGCCCCGGCAGCGCCGGACTCGGCCAGCCGGTGGCGGATGCGGCACCGGCACAGCGCAGCGATGCCCGCCATGGTGCCACCGGCAGCACGCTGACCCAGGCCTTCGAACTGCTGGCCAAGCCGCAGGAACCCGCGAATCCGGCGGATTCAACCCCGGCCCGGTGAATTCACAGCCGTGGGTTATCGCACCGGTCTCGGTGCCGACCATGTCGGTGGGGTCTAACCGTCTGCGGCTGCGGCGAGAATCATGAACCAGCGCCCTCGCGCGTCGGTGGTTTTCCCGCCGTTATCCCCGGCCAGCCTGCCCGCGAGCCGTGTTCCCGGCGAACCTGCAAACCCCGTTTTTCAGGGCTTTTGTTGCCGCCACCGGGCATAAAAACCTATGTGACGACGGGTTGTGAAAAGGGCTTCCCGCCTCCGCCGGATCGCTCAATACTCCACAACGGTTTCGCTGACTTTGTCCCCGTGTTTCACACGGATGACACAAGACTTAGGGTTTGATTCAGATTTGACCACTAACTCTTGTTGACGGGTGCGGCGAGTCCACCTAGTTTTAGTGTGTTCGGGTCGGCAGCGTTCACGCCCTCCCGGAGCTCCCGAACGACGAAAAGTCGTACCTCGCCCGCACCAGACATGGTGTTCCGGGACTGGGAGAGTGTTGCGTAACCGGTCTCCATACGAACTTGGAGGATCCGGTGGTGTCAGGGTACGGGGACTGATCCGGACACGGCATCGGACCTATCTAAGTTTAGGCGGCGTCAAAAAGAGCCAAGAGCGAACAACAGGCGGGCACGGACGGGCCTGCCGGGGAATAATCGTCGGCGCAAATCGCCGGCGGGGGATCGAGGACAGACCGATGCGGATCGAACGGCGCTACACCAAAGAGGGACAATCGGCTTACGCGGACATCGCCTGGCGATTGACCGTCAGCGAGATCAAGAATCCGGACGGATCGATCGTGTTCCGCGCCGACGATGTCGAAGTGCCGGAGTTCTGGTCGCAGGTCGCCTCCGACGTGCTCGCGCAAAAGTATTTCCGCAAGGCCGGCGTGCCGTCGCGCCTGAAGAAGGTCGAAGAGAACGACGTCCCCTCCTTCCTCTGGCGCTCGGTGGCCGACGAGGCCGCGCTCGCAGCCCTGCCGGAGAAGGAGCGCACCACCGGCGAAACCTCCGCCAAGCAGGTGTTCGATCGTCTCGCCGGTACCTGGACCTATTGGGGCTGGAAGGGCGGCTACTTCCAGGACGAGACCGACGCGCAGGCGTTCTTCGACGAACTGCGTTTCATGCTCGCGTCGCAGATGTGCGCGCCGAACTCGCCGCAATGGTTCAACACTGGCCTGCACTGGGCCTACGGCATCGATGGCCCCGGCCAGGGCCACTACTACGTCGATCCGTTCAACGGCCAGCTCACCAAGTCGGCCTCGGCCTACGAGCATCCGCAGCCGCACGCCTGTTTCATCCAGTCCGTCGCCGACGATCTCGTCAACGAAGGCGGCATCATGGATCTGTGGGTGCGCGAGGCGCGCCTGTTCAAATACGGCTCCGGCACCGGCTCGAACTTCTCCGCGCTGCGCGGCGAAGGCGAGAAGCTGTCGGGCGGCGGCAAGTCGTCCGGCCTGATGTCGTTCCTCAAGATCGGCGACCGCGCCGCGGGCGCGATCAAGTCCGGCGGCACTACGCGCCGGGCGGCGAAGATGGTGATCGTCGACGTCGATCACCCGGATATCGAGACCTATATCGACTGGAAGGTGAAGGAGGAGCAGAAGGTCGCGGCGCTCGTCACCGGCTCCAAGATCAACCAGAAGCACCTCAAGGCGATCCTGAAAGCCTGCGTAAACTGCGAAGGCTCGGGCGATGACTGCTTCACCGCGGACAAGAACCCCGCCCTCAAGCGCGAGATCAAGCTCGCGCGCAAGTCGATGGTGCCCGACAACTACATCAAGCGGGTGATCCAGTTCGCCAAGCAGGGCTACACCGACATCGACTTCCCGACCTACGACACCGACTGGGATAGCGAAGCCTATCTCACCGTCGCCGGTCAGAACTCCAACAACTCCGTGCGCGTCACCGACGGCTTTCTGAAAGCGGTCGAGACCGGCGGCACCTGGGACCTCACCTGGCGCAAGAACGGCAAACTCGCGAGGTCGGTCGACGCGCGGGATCTGTGGGAAAAGATCGGCCACGCCGCCTGGGCATCCGCCGATCCGGGCCTGCAGTATCACACCACGGTCAACGACTGGCACACCTGCCCGGCGTCGGGCGAAATCCGCGCATCCAATCCGTGCTCGGAATACATGTTCCTCGACGACACGGCGTGCAACCTCGCCTCGCTGAACCTGCTGACGTTCCGCGACGAGAAGACCGGCGCGTTCGAGGTCGACAGCTACGAGCACGCGGTGCGGCTGTGGACGGTCGTCCTCGAAATCTCGGTGATGATGGCGCAGTTCCCCTCGCGCGAGATCGCCGAGCTGTCTTACGAATTCCGCACGCTCGGTCTCGGCTACGCCAATATCGGCGGCCTCTTGATGACCTCCGGCATCGCCTATGACTCGGCGGAAGGCCGCGCCATCTGCGGCGCGCTCACCGCGATCATGACCGGCATCAGCTACGCCACCTCGGCGGAGATGGCGAAGGGCCTCGGCCCGTTCCCAGGCTTCGCCAAGAACCGCGAACACATGCTGCGCGTGATGCGCAACCATCGCCGCGCCGCCCACGGCGAACGCACCGGCTACGAGCAGGTCGCGACCACCCCGGTGCCGCTCGATCTCGCCACCGTATCGGCGGCCGGCGCGCAATATGCGATGCTCGCCGACCATGCCAAGGCGGCGTGGGACAAGGCGCTCGCGCTCGGCGAACAGCATGGCTACCGCAACGCGCAGGCCACCGTGATCGCGCCGACCGGCACGATCGGCCTTGTCATGGATTGCGACACCACCGGCATCGAGCCCGACTTCGCGCTGGTGAAGTTCAAGAAGCTCGCCGGCGGCGGCTACTTCAAGATCATCAACCGCGCGGTGCCGGAAGCGCTCCGCACGCTCGGCTACAGCGAAGGCCAGATCGCCGAGATCGAGGCTTACGCGGTCGGCCACGGCTCGCTCGGCCAGGCGCCGGCGATCAACCACACCACCTTGAAGGCGAAGGGCTTCACCGACGAAGCCATCGCCAAGATCGAGAAGGCGTTGCCGACCGCCTTCGATATCAAGTTCGCGTTCAACAAGTGGACGCTCGGCGAGGCCTTCCTCCGCGACGCCCTCAACATTCCGGCGGAAGACCTCGCCTCTCCTTCCTTCGACCTGCTCGCCGCGCTCGGCTTTGGCAAGCGCGAGATCGAGGCCGCGAACATCCATGTCTGCGGCGCGATGACGGTCGAAGGCGCGCCGCACCTCAAGGCCGAGCACTATCCGGTGTTCGACTGCGCCAATCCGTGCGGCCGCACCGGCAAGCGTTTCCTCTCGGTCGAGAGCCACATCCGCATGATGGCGGCGGCGCAGCCGTTCATCTCCGGCGCAATCTCCAAGACCATCAACATGCCGAACGACGCGACGGTCGAGGACTGCAAGGAAGCCTATCTCCTCTCCTGGAAGCTCGCGCTGAAGGCCAATGCGCTCTACCGCGATGGCTCGAAGCTGTCGCAGCCGCTCAACTCGCAGCTCATCGCCGACGAGGACGATGAAGAGGATGCGGTCGAAGCGCTCATCACCCAGCCGATGGCGGCGCGCACCACGCAGGTGGTGGAGAAGATGGTCGAGAAGATCGTCGAGCGCGTCACCGTGCTGCGCGAGCGCGAGAAGCTGCCGTCCCGCCGCAAGGGCTACACCCAGAAAGCCGTGGTCGGCGGCCACAAGGTCTATCTGCGCACCGGCGAATACGACGACGGCCGGCTCGGCGAGATCTTCATCGACATGCACAAGGAAGGCGCTGCGCTGCGCTCGCTGATCAACAACTTCGCGATCGCGATCTCGCTCGGCCTGCAATACGGCGTGCCACTCGACGAATATGTCGACGCCTTCACGTTCACGCGGTTCGAGCCGAGCGGCCCGGTTCAGGGTAACGACACGATCAAGTTCGCGACGTCGATCCTCGACTATGTATTCCGCGAACTCGCCGTGTCGTATCTCGAGCGCTTCGACCTCGGCCACGTCGACCCGTCCGAGGGCAGCTTCGACGCCCTCGGCAAGGGCGAGAGCGAAGGCCGCGCCCCGGCCGCGACCAAGTTCGTGTCGAAGGGCCTCACCCGCTCGCGCACCGACAAGCTGTCGCTGGTGTCCGGCGGCGCGTCGTCGGGTGGTGAAACCGTGTCGGCGATCGGGACCGGCGCTGCACGCGGCGACGTCTCGGGCGCGGTCGCGCTGAAGGCCGAGCCGGAGCAGAAGCTCTCGCCGACCGAGAAGCTCGAAGCGATGGCCTGGTCAGCTCCGGCGAAGCCAAGCGTTGCCGAGAAGCGCGCCGAGGCGAAGGCGCAAGGCTACGAAGGCGAAGCCTGCGGCGAATGCCAGAACTTCACGCTGGTGCGCAACGGCACCTGCATGAAGTGCAATACGTGCGGCAGCACGACGGGGTGTTCGTAAGCCCCATCATCGGAAAATTGTGCGTATCTCTCCTCACATTCAAAAGGGCGGTCTTACGGCCGCCCTTTTCGTTGCGCTGACGATTCAGACGCAGGCACAGGTGCCGAGCATCGCGCACGGCCGCTGGTCGGAAGACATGGCGTGGTGCACCAACACCGCGCAGGACGGTACTGACGAAATGCCGATCACCGTCACCAAGAGCGAGATCGAAACCTTCGCATCGTCCTGCCGCGTCCTGTCGGCAACACGTCACAGCAACGTCTGGCGGCTCAAAACCGCTTGTCGTGACGAAGGCCAGAGCGAGCGCGAGCCGCGCACGCCAGTGACATTCGAGATGCGGATTAACGGACAACACATGGTCTTGCGTGATCGCGTGGACCAGCGATCGCTGGCGAAGTGTCTGAAGTAAAAAGCGAGTTCCCCCGCGTCGGCGTTGCGCTTAATCCCGCTTTAACCAAACTGCATAAAAGTGTCCCGGTTGCCGTCGCGCGCCGGGTGTCCACACGCCGCGTCATGGACGGGCGTGTGGTGCTTGTATGGTTGCGTCGAGGGTTTCCAGCGTCAGTTCGCGAGTAGCGCAAGCGCGCCGGCGCTCCGCCCGTCGCCACACCGTCAGCATCGTTCTTTCCGGCGTCGTTCTGAGCGGACTTGCCTTCGGCTCGGCCGGCGTCGCGCTGTTCGGCAGTGGGCCTTACGCCGGATCGGGCTTCGGCCGGCCCGTGCCCGAGGGCATGCCGCACAAGGGCCTGCAGATCGCGCTCGCCGACCGCGCGCCGACGGCGCCCCATGAGCACAGTACGCGCTCACAGAGCCAAAGGGATCATCGCCACCTCACCGCGCTGACGCCGCCGCCCGCGCAGAAGCCCCCGCGCGTTGCCAGCGCGGAGCCGCCACGCAACGTCACCATGCTTGCGAAAACAGCAACGCCCGTTCCGCGTCCGCGCCCTGCCGACCATGCCGGCGATCGGCCAAAGGACGACCTCAAGGCGCCGTATCAGGTGGCCAGTGCCGAAATCGGGGCCGACATCGGCCTCGCCCCGGTCTCGACGCCGCTGGCGCGCGCGGTCAAGACGCTCGTCATCACCCGCGACAGCGTGGCCGAGACCGATATCACCGGTTCGCTCGGTAAATCGGCTGCGATAACGGCCGCGGAAGCGAAAGCGCCCGACGCCAGGTCCGCCAGCAAGTCTGAGCATGCGCCGGGCAAGGTGGCGCTGGCCGCGCCCGGCAAGCCGGACGCCAAAGCCGAGAAATCGCACGCGATCCCGCCCGAGGCGATCAAGGCTGAAACGCCGACAACCGTGCTGGCGAAGCCCGTCCCGCAAAAGCCGGCGCGGCCCCTCACCCCGCACGAGAAGCTCTACGGCCCAATCCGCCTCGCCTCGCTCGGTTCAGTGACGCCGGACACGGTGCCGAATACCGTGCGCGACGCCAATGGCGGCCTGCCGGTCGCGCCCTATGACCGCAACACCGCCGTCTATGTGATCACCAGCAAGCGCGTCTATCTGCCGGACGGCACCTCGCTCGAGGCGCATTCGGGGCTCGGGCAATACATGGACAACCCGAAATTCGCGCATCTGCGCATGCGCGGCGTCACGCCGCCGCACGTCTACAACATGAAAATGCGCGAGGCGCTGTTCCACGGCGTCGAGGCGATCCGCCTCAATCCGATCGGCGGTGAGCGCGCGATCTTCGGCCGCGACGGGCTCCTGGCCCATACGTATATGCTCGGGCCGAACGGCCAGTCGAACGGCTGCGTCTCGTTCAAGGACTATCGCGCGTTCCTTCACGCCTTCAAGTCCGGCAAGATCAACCGCCTCGCGGTGATCAGCCACCTCGACTGAGAGCTACTTGTCCGTGGCGAGCGCCGGCGTGCCCGCGATCTCGTCGAGCCACGGCAGCTTCGAGCGCGCCCAGATCTGCCGCTGCGGATGGAATTGCGCGCGCTGGGCGATGCTACCGACCCGCAGCGTATAGGCCTTCGGATTGATCTCATCGCAGGCGAACAGCGGGCTGCCGCAGTCCCCGCAGAAACCCTGCCGCCGCCGGTTGCCGCTGTCGGCGACCTTGATGAAGCTCTTCGGATTGCCGGTGAATGTCGTTTTGTCCACGTCGGACCGCACGCTCACACGATAGGTGCCGCCCGACAGCATTTGGCAAGACGTGCAATGGCAGACGACGACCGCATCCGGATCGACCTCCGCGGTGAAGGTGATTTTGCCGCAATAGCAGCCGCCATCGATCTTCATCGTCACTCTCCCTTACGCGTCAGCCGTCGCGAATACGGCGCATGACAGCACGAGTTCCCTGTTCGCACGGGCCTGCGAAGCATCAGCCTCGTTAACGGCGAAGCAACACGGCCCTACTACGATGCCGCCTCCATCCATAAGGTTCCTTCATGCTCACACGCCTGATCTATCATTCCGAAAATCATATCGGCGGCACAAGCGGCAAGATGGTGGCTAGCCTCAACACCATTATGGAAGCAGCGATCCGAAACAATCAACGCGCCAATATCACAGGCGCTCTGATATTCGACAGCCTCTGGTTTGTGCAAATTCTCGAAGGTGAGCGTGAGGCGGTTTCAGAAACGCTGCGACGTATTATGCGTGACGAACGCCACGACAACGTCACCGTGATGGATGCCACGCTCATCGAACAGCGGCATTTCGGCAACTGGTGGATGGGGCTCGGCACCACGCGCGACGAATCACTGTACGCGCGGCACGGCATCACGCGATTCAATCCGCGCCAGATGACGGGAGCGCAGGCACTCGCGATCGCGCTTGATCTCGCCGCGGTTGGGTTAAGCCGAAAGCTCGCGCCGGCGTAATCAGAACGCAACTTTGTTCCCGTCTCGAGCATTATCCTTCGACTGGCGCATCAACGCGCCACGATGAAGGAGGATCGAGAGATGGCGAGAACATCAACAGCGTCGCGCGCGAAGCCGGCATGGAAGCGTGCAGGCTCCCCGATCGGCCGCAAAGGCCCGCGCAAGGCGCATCCGAAATACAAGCGCAATATGAATAAGCCGTGGAGCGCCGGCGATGTGCGCATGTTGCGCAGCCTCGCCAAACAGAACACCCCGACGCGGGTCATCGGCCTCAAGCTTGGCCGCACCGAAATCTCCGTGCGTGGAAAAGCGCAACGCGAAGGCATTTCGCTGCGGCCTGCAAACCGCTCGCCCTATACCCGCCGAGCGACCAACGGACGCGCGCGGCGGCGCTGACGCGCCGATTTGCGGACAACTCTCAGCTCTCAGCCGTCATGGTCGGGCCTGTACCGGCCATCACGGTGAGCGCGGCGCGACCGCGCCGGGTCATCGGCACGTACCCATGCGTGCGACCGCGCGGCCTGCCCATGGCGCGATGGCCTATCCCGCCAGTTTGAACCTTCCCCCGATCTGCCGCGACCAATCTTTGCCTTCCTCCCGGCCCGCACCTTGCGCGCGGCCGGGATTAGGGCATTTTCCATCCACCCGGTGCCTGATGTGCCGGGTCATTCAAGGAGTTCGGGCGGCATGATTTCCCTTCGCGTCATCGTTGCAGGCGGCATGCTCTCGCTGGCGGCGCTCGCGCCGGCTTTGGCCGACGCCACCATTCCGACCAAGGATATTGCCGGCGCGCGCGATAACGCGCTCGCCAAGCGTTACGAAGGCTCGTTCATCGTCAGCTACGACCGGCAGGCGTTCACCGATTTCAGCGTGCCGCTGTCGCGGCTCGAGCCAGTCGAAGGCCGGACCGACGGCATGAACAACCGCGTGTTCAAGCCGAAACAGGCCGCCGAGGTGGAAGGCGCGCGCACCCGCATCGCCTATCTCCTGCCGGCCGATCGCTCGCCGCTCGAAGTGCTGCGCAACTATCAGGACGTGGTGAAGGCGGCCGGCGGCGAAGTGCTGTATCAATGCAAGACCGAGGATTGCGGCGGCGCGCCGAACCGCTCGTCGTCCGGCGGCGGCAACGACCAAAGCCTGATGATGTATTTCTTCTCCGACAAGGACCTCAAGGATGCGGACTTCTCCAACGGCAAATGCGCGCTGGCGTCCGACATCAACGATCAGCGGTTCTTCGCCGCGAAGATTCCGCAGAACGGCGGCGACGCGTACGTCACCGTGCACACCTTCCAGGTCAACGACACGCTCTACTGCAAGGCGTTCAACGGCCGCACCGTCGCACTCGTCCACGTGCTGGAGCCCAAGCCCCGCGACCAGAAGATGGTGCTGGTGAAATCGGGCGAAATGGCACAGAGCATCAATACTTCCGGCCGCGTCGCGCTGTACGGGCTGTTCTTCGACACGAATAAAGCGGAGCTGAAGCCGGAGTCGGCGCCGACCATGGAAGAGATCGCCAAGCTCATCAACGGCGATCCGAAGCTAGCCGTGCTGATCGTCGGCCACACCGACAATCAGGGCGCCTACGATTACAATGTCGATCTGTCGAAGCGCCGTGCCGAAACGGTCGTGTCGATCCTCGCCAAATATTACAAGGTGGATGCGAAGCGCATGCGCGCCGCCGGCGTCGGTATGGTGGCACCGGCCGCGACCAACGACACCGACGACGGCCGCGCCAAGAACCGGCGGGTCGAGGTGGTGAAGCTCAACTGAGCGTTCGCACCAGCAGGCAACAGGCCGCCAGCGCGCGGCCTGTTGTCATTTCATGTCGTTGACCGCCGCCTCCAGCGTGTCGAGAAACGCCGCCTGGGCCGGATTGATCCGCTCTCGTGCCTCGGCGAGCGAAAACCACGCGGCGCGGTCGACCTCGGGAAACGTCCGGCGCCGACCGCTGCGCGGTGGCCATTCCATCTCGACCGTATTGGAAACGATCGTCTCCGCATCGAGGTCACCCTCGGCGGCGAAGCCGGTCACGGTCTTGCCACCCGCCTGGCGCACGCTGCCGAGCGGCAGGATGTGGCCCGCGCTCACGGCGTCGAGCAGCACGCCGAGTTCCTCGGCGAACTCGCGCCGCGCCGCCGCGAGCGGCGTTTCGTCCGCACCGAACTCGCCTTTCGGGATGGTCCAGGCCCCGAGGTCGCGCTTGGTCCAGAACGGCCCGCCGGGATGCACCAGCAGCACACGCAGCCCACCCGCGCCGCGCTTCCACAGCATCAGTCCGGCGCTCACTTTCGCCATGGCTCGTTCGTCCCTTGCCGGCAACAAAAAGGCCGCCCGCGGGCGGCCTTTCCGTGAGTTGTCGCTGAGCTTACCAGCGGCGCCAGTGACGATGTCCGCGGTAGTAGCGCGGACCACCGTAGAAGCGGCGCGGCCCGTGATATCCGTAACCACCGTAGTAGCTCGGGCCCGGACGCCACCAGCAGCGGCGCTGCCAGCCGCCGTAACGCCAGACGCGGCGGCAAACATAGGCCACGTCCTGGGTCAGACCGCCCGTCTCCTGGGCAGCCGCGGCCAGACCTGCAGAGGGGCCGACCGGCGCCGCCTGCGCGGCCGGAGCAACCAGTAAACCTGCTGCCGCGATGGCGACCGCCGCGAAAGAATTCAGAATGAATGTCCGCATCACGCTCTCCTGTTCGTCCCCCATAAAGGCCACCCTAACAACCGGAAACTTAACGGCTTTCCACCCCCGGGTTTAGGCTGTGTTCATGTCCGCCCAGTGGGGTCCTGATTGTGCCTCTTTGCCGCCTCCGGCGTCCCATTCCGGCGTGCGAGCACCAGAATCGCAACGCGGCGGCTCCGTCAGGGTTCCATGGCCGCACGCGATTATCGACATTCGGCCGGCAGCGACCGATCCGGCGGCAAGACGCGGAGTTGGGGCAGCGCGCCGCACGCCGAGCGCCAAGTATAAATCTGCGCACATAGCCCCACACTGGCCAGCGTCGTGATCGAGATGCCGGCAATGAACAACAGTCGTTCGATCGGTGTCATCGCGCCTCCGCCGTGCATCTTTGGGTTGCGAAGTGGAACGACCTCAGCCGTCCGCTTCGTGCGCGAGCCTCGCCGCGCAGGGTTAGCGAGGACTGAAAGCGATCGGAGAAACCGGCCCTTATCCACATCGCAGCCTGCAAACCACGAACTGCTGCGCGGCAGGAGTCTCCTTCGTGCCACGCCGCATCGCATGCACGGCCGTGCGCGCGCGGACTTGTGATCGGACGCATGCGGATAATGGGGATAAACTTCTGCTCTCACAGAATGAGTCACAGCCCATGCATCCGAACCGCCGCACCGTATTGTCGTCTTTGTCCTGCATCGCCGCTGCGACGACTTTTGTCTGGCCGGCGAATGATGCTTCGGCTCAGGCAATGTCAGGACAGGTTAGCCGGATGACCGCTTACGCTTTTTCCTTCGATGGCCTCGACGGCAAGCCGATCCGGCTCGCCGATCATGCCGGCAAGCCGATCCTCGTCATCAATACCGCGTCGCAATGCGGCTACACGCCTCAATATGCCGGCCTGCAGGATCTTTGGACGCGCTATCGCGACCGCGGCCTGTTCATGGTCGCGGTCCCGTCCAATGACTTCGGCGGTCAGGAGCCGGGCGGCGCCACCGATATCGAGCAAACCGTGCACGGCCAATATCACGTCGGCTTCCCCGTCGCGGCCAAGGTCGCCGTGCGCGGCGCCAACCAGCATCCGTTCTACAAATGGGCCGCGGCCGACCGCCCGCTCGAAGTACCGCGCTGGAATTTCCATAAATATCTGATCGGTCGCGACGGCCGCATCGCCGCGAGTTTCCCGTCCGCGGTCGAGCCGATGGACGGAAAGCTGCTTGCCGCTCTGGGACGCCAGCTCGAATCCGCGCCGACCTGACCCGGTGAAACCAATCGGTGCCCCGCGCGTTAGTTGCGGGTCTGTTTGATTGGGGGACCGAGGATGAACCGCAATATTCTGTATGCCTTGATCGGCGGCCTGATCGTGGCCGTTGCCGTACTTGGCTATGCGTGGAATCACGAGAAGCAGAAAAAGTCCGGCATCGACATCAGCGTGGGCAGCCGCGGCATTTCCGTCGAGACCAAATAGGCATGAGCGGGCGTCACGTCACGCGACCGGCAGCAACCCTGCCGTCGTTTATGCGGCCAATTGACGAATCGCCGGCTCAGTGTCTCGATAACGCATCCGTTCAGGCTCACGCGGGCCAGCGGTGTTGGGGTGCGCTGACCCGTACCGAAGTTCCTCCCGCGTGGCGTATCAACTCGGGCGGCCCAATCGGCCGCCCGTTTTCAATATGCAGTGGTTTTCGGAGCCAGCGGTTATCAATTCGCCGCATCAGCCGCGATCGACCGAGTAGCGCCCCGGTCCGACGACGGCGAGCATCAGCAAGCCACCCATGATCGCCAGGTTCTTGAGCGCCTGCGTCTGGTTCATCGCGCGGGCCGCGCCGTCCATGCCCCAGAACGCATGCGACAGGACGATCGTGCCGGCCGTGAACAGCAGCAGCACCACCGCCGCCCAACGCGCCTTGATACCGATCAGCACCAGCAAACCGCCGACCAGTTCAACCGTCGCCACGGCGTAAGCGAACAGCATCGGCTGTGGAAAGCCCTTGCCGGCAAGCATACCGGCGGTTCCCGCAATGCTGGTGAACTTGCCGATGCCGGCAACGATAAACAGCGCCGCCAAACCCGCGCGCGCCAGCAGAAACCAGAGGCTCGTCATACAAATCGTCCTGTGAGGATGAGCTCAAGGACGCGCAGTAGTGAGCAAGAATCGCCGCCTGTCCAGCAGGCGCGCTGTCACATCGCCGCGACGCGCGTGCGGGCCGACAGGTAACGCGGCGCCGCCGGCTTTTCCTTGGCGACCGGCTCGATCGCCTCGATCAGCTTGAGGAACGCCGACCCCGGCAGCGGCGGCGCGAACACATAACCCTGCGCGCTGCGGATGCCGAGTTCGCGCAGATGCGCCACCTGCTCGAAGTTCTCGACACCCTCGGCGATAATGTCCATGCGCATATTATGCGCGAGATCAACCAGCGTTTCGACGATGGTGGACGACTTGCGATCGGTGACGATCGCATCGACGAACATCTTGTCGATCTTGATGATGTCGACGCCGAGCTTGAGCATATAGGACAGGCCACTGTGGCCGGTGCCGACATCATCGAGCGCAATGCGAACGCCGATGCCCTGCAGCGCGGCAATCACCTGCCGCGCCTGTGTGAGGTCGGCGATCTGCTCGCGCTCGGTCAATTCGAGCACAACTTGCGACAGCGCGATCGGCGAATTGCTGAACACCTTGCGCACGTCGCGCACCGTGTTGCGATTGGAGAACGAGGCTGCAGAGACATTGAACCCGATCTTGAGGCCCGGCCGCGCGCCGATAACCGGGCCGGCATCGATGCAGACGCGGCGCATCAGATGCTGGGTCAGATGAACGATCAGGCCGCTCGATTCCGCCAGCGGAATGAAAGCGCCCGGCAGCACCAACGAACCGTCCGGCTTTTTCCAGCGCGCCAGCACCTCCGCGCCGACGATCCGCCCGGAGCGGATATCGACCACCGGCTGATAATACGGCACGAATTCCCCGTTGCGGATCGCCTGCTCCAGCTCCGCCACCGGATTGGTCGGCTGCCGCCGCGGCAGCAGGGCCGCGAACGCCATGATCAGCACGGCGATCGCGCCGGGCACGAACAGGCTGATCTTGCTGAGGTCGCGATAAGTCGAACTGTCGCGGGTGCGCGGCAGCGCCACCGAAGCCGTAAAGCCAAAGCGCTCCGAGCTGACACTCGCGAACGCCGCGCCATTCTCCCAGATACCGGCATCGATGCCGTGGGATTGCACCAGCAAAGCGCCGCTGCTGGTGGTGATACGGACCGCCGGCCGTGTCACGGCATCCTCGTTGGCGATCATCGGGACAAAAAGTTCGGACGGGATGAATGCCGCAAGTTCGGCCTGCTTGCCATCGGCCAACAGGCGGACCCGCAGATAAAGATCCGTAGATCCGGTCGTCAGCCGCACCGTTTCGAGCACGGCGGAGACTGGCCGGGTGATCGGCTCCGACAGCAGCACCGTGGACACGGATGACCCGAGTTGCGAGCAGCGCTCCTTGCCATCGGCCCCGACCACGGCGATGTCCTTCACGGGCGTCGCCGTGAGCAGGACCGCACGGATCATCGCGATGTCTTCAGATGCGCAGGCATTGACGCCGAGCGTGCGCAGCGTCACCAGCGCGCCGACCGCCCGCGTGAGCCGCGTCTCCGCCAGATCGACGGCGCGCTTGGCGAGTTGGGTCGAATCTTCCTGGGTCTGGCGCTGGACCAGTTCGCCCAGCCAATAGTCAAAGCCGATCAGCGGCACTGCCGCCAGGATGACGCCAGCCGTGATCGCGATCAGCCGCTTGTGCTGCCAGATGCGGCCAAACGGATTCCATTGCCCGACGAAGCCCACGCGCTACCCCGATACTCCCGCGAATGAGAGTGCCGGTACCCCGTTAAGTTGTGCTTAAGCGTAACGGCGCATCCGCCTCATGGTTAACGCGCGGTAAACGCGCGCTACCGCCTGCGCGCCAGCGCGTCGGCAATGAAGCGCGGCAATGCGAACGCGGCGGCGTGCACCTCGGGCGTCCAGTAGCGGGTCGCGAACATGCCGGCGGCACGATAACGGCGCGCGATCGTCGCGACGCTGTGGCGGCGCGCGGCGGCGTCCTTGCTGGCCCAGCCCATCGCCATATGCCCGCCGATATAAGTGGGGATCGCCGCCACGTAACAGCCGGCATCGGCAAACAGACTGCGGAAATGCCGGACCGAGGTGCGCAGCTCAGACGCTTGCAGGAACGGCACGCCGTTCTGCGTCACCAGAATGCCGCCGGGCGTGAGACAGCGCTTGCAGGCGGCGTAGAACGCCTTGCTGAACAGAACTTTCCCCGGCCCATGCGGATCGGTGGAGTCGACGATGATCACATCGAAGCGCCGCGTCGTCCGCGCCACGAACGTCATGCCGTCGGCGATGATCAGCTCGAACCGTTTGTCGCGAAACACCGGCCGCGTGAATTCCGGGAAATGCCGCTTGGAGAACTCGACAACCGAGGCATCGATTTCGACCTGCGTGAGCCGCCGCACCGATTTGTGCTTGAGCACTTCCTCGGCGATGCCGCAGTCGCCACCGCCGACGATCAACACGTCGCGCGCCTTGCCATGCGCGAACAGCGGCACATGCGTCATCATCTCGTGATAGACGAACTCGTCGCGCGCGGTGACCTGCGTCGCGCCGTCGAGCATCAGCATCTTGCCGAAGAACTTGTTCTGAAACAGGACGAGATCCTGGTGCGCCGTCTTCTCTTCGTAGAGAACGCGGTCGGCGCGATAGGCCATGCGGAAGCCGCCGTCCTCGAACAGCGTCTCGGCGATCCAGCGCGCTTTCGACTTCTGCTGTTTTGCCATCACCAATTCCCGCGGTCGTTCCGTCAAAAGGCAAATGGCCGGGCGAACACCCGGCCATCGCCTGTCAACTCAAGCGATCCGCGATCAGGTGCCGCGGCCGCGCAGCAGTTCGCTCACCGCGATCTGCTTTGGCTTGAACGCTTCACGCAGCACCGGGACGCAGGCGTCCGGCACGGAATCGCCGCACATGAACACGTCGAGCGCGGCATAGCCGACCTCCGGCCAAGAATGGATGGAGATGTGGCTTTCCGCCAGCACCGCCACGCCGGAGACGCCGCCGTTCGGCTCGAAATGATGCAGATGGATATGCAGCAGCGTCGCGCGCGCTTCGGCCACGCAACGCCGCAGCGTCGCCTCGATGTGGTCGATGTCGTCGAGCCGCTCGGCGTCATAAAGATCGATGATCAGATGCGCACCGGCGCAACGGATCCCGTTCTTAACGATGAAATGGTCTTTCGACTCAGGCGAATCCGCCCCATGCGTATGGGGCAGCGCCGCATGCGGCGAAGCCTTCGCCGCTGTCGAAACCGAAGATTTGTTCTGACGCAAAAGGGCCGTGCGCGACAATGTGCCGTCCTCCCCAACCAAGAGACCCGAGAGGCCCAACCGGGCTCGCGGACAGAGAGCGCTGCGGTGAAACCGCAACTAATTTGGACCCCACATAAGGGCAAGATACCGCTGGATCAAGAAGAATCTGAAAAGACTTCCTCAGGATGGCGCGAGACGCAGCACAGCCATTCCCGCGCCCATTCGAACCGACGCGCGAAGAGCGCCAGCGACCTCACTTCTGCGGCAGATTGAGCCGGATATGCAGTTCGCGGAGCTGCTTTGGCGTCACCTCGGACGGCGCGCCCATCAGCAGATCCTCGGCGCGCTGGTTCATGGGGAACACCACGACCTCGCGCAGATTCTCCTCGCCGGCGAGCAGCATGACGATACGGTCGATGCCGGGAGCGATGCCGCCGTGCGGCGGCGCGCCGTAGGTTAGCGCGCGCAGCATGCCGCCGAATTTCTGTTCCAGCACGTCCTCGCCGTAGCCGGCGATGGCGAACGCCTTCTTCATGACGTCGGGGCGGTGATTCCGGATCGCGCCGGACGACAGCTCCACGCCGTTGCAGACGATGTCGTACTGGATCGCCTTGATGCCGAGGATCGTCTCGGCGTCGGCCGGATCGAGCGCGAGGAAATCGTCGATCGGATAGTTCGGCATCGAGAACGGATTGTGGGAGAAATCGATCTTCTTCTCCTCCTCGCTCCACTCGAACATCGGGAAATCGACGATCCAGCAGAACTCGAACCGGTCCTTGCCGATCAGGCCGAGTTCCTCGCCGACCTTGGTGCGCGCCGGGCCGGCGAACTTGACGAATTTCGCCGGCTGGCCGGCGACGAAGAAGCAGGCATCGCCGACGCCGAGGCCGAGCTGTTCGGCGATCGCCTTGGTGCGCTCAGGGCCGATATTCTTGGCGAGCGGACCGGCGCCGCCCTCCTCGCCCTCACGCCAGAAGATGTAGCCGAGGCCCGGCTGGCCTTCTCCCTGCGCCCAGGAATTCATCCGGTCGCAGAACGCGCGGTTGCCGCCGCCCTTGGCCGGGATCGCCCACACTTCCGCCTTCGGATCGTTGGCGAGGATGTTGGCGAACACCTTGAAGCCCGAGTCGCGGAACGCATCGCTGACGTTCTGCATCACGATCGGGTTGCGCAGGTCCGGCTTGTCGGAGCCGTATTTGCGCATCGCTTCCGCGTACGGGATCAGCGGGAATTTCGGCGTGACGCTCTTGCCGTTGCCGAACTCCTCGAACACGCCACGGATCACCGGCTCGACCGCGTCGAACACGTCCTGCTGGGTGACGAAACTCATTTCGAGATCGAGTTGGTAGAACTCGCCGGGCGAGCGGTCGGCGCGCGCGTCCTCATCGCGGAAGCACGGCGCGATCTGGAAATAGCGGTCGAAGCCGGCGACCATCAGCAACTGCTTGAACTGCTGCGGCGCCTGCGGCAGCGCGTAGAACTTGCCGGGATGGATGCGCGAGGGAACGAGATAATCGCGCGCGCCTTCCGGGGATGACGCGGTGAGGATCGGCGTCTGGAATTCGAAGAAGCCGCCGTCCTTCATGCGCTGGCGGATCGAATCGATCACGCGCCCGCGCAGCATGATGTTGTTGTGCAGCCGCTCGCGGCGCAGATCGAGGAAGCGGTATTTGAGCCGGACCTCCTCCGGATATTCCTGATCGCCGAACACCGGCAGCGGCAGCTCGGCCGCCGGACCCAGCACCTCGATCTCGGTGGCATAAAGCTCGACCTTGCCGGTCGGCATGTCCGGATTCTCGGTTCCGGCGGGGCGGATACGCACCTTGCCGTCGATCCGCACCACCCATTCCGCGCGCAGCTTCTCGGCCAGCGGAAACGCCTTGCTGTCCGGGTCCACCACCACCTGGGTCATGCCGTAATGGTCGCGCAGATCGATGAACAGCACGCCGCCATGGTCACGGATACGGTGACACCAGCCGGACAGGCGCACCTCGTTGCCGATGTCGCTCTCGCGCAGCGCGCCACAGTTATGGGTGCGATAACGATGCATCATGATCTGCCAGAAACCTTCTGAAATCAGCTGATTCCGCCCGCGGAATCCGCCCGGGATTCCCTTTTCGGGCGCGGCCGGAGAAGCACATGCAGGGGCAAATTTGTCAAGGATGGGACCGGGATTAGCCCTTCGGGCGAGGTACGCGATCCGGCTTTGCTTTCCCGCCGCCCATGCCCCACACTTGCCGCGGAAATACGCGCGGGATGGACGATGCGACGGTTGATGCTTGGTTCGCTGCTGGCGGTCGCCACCGCCGCACTTCTGATCCCTGTCTTTGCTCCCACGGCCACGAACGCGGCGACCCTGGAGCGGATCGAGACCTCGGGAACGGTCCGGCTCGGTTTCCGCGAGGATGCCCGCCCCTATTCCTTCAAGGACAGCGCCGGCAAACCCGCCGGCTATATCGTCGACCTCTGTCGCGAAGTGGTCGACCGCCTGAAGCCCGGCGGCCGCAAGCTCAAGACCGAGTTCGTCCGGATCGCCCCGAGCGAACGGTTCGAGGCCGTCCGCGAGGGCCGCATCGACATCCTGTGCGATCCCGCCTCGGTGACCATGGAGCGCCGGGCGATTGTGGACTTCTCGATCCCGACATTCCTCGACGGCACCAGCGTGCTCTACCGCGCCGACCGGCCGGTGGGTTCGTTCGAGGATCTGGCGGGTCGCCGGATCGCCGTGCTCGGCGGCACCACCACCGCCGACAATCTGCGTCTCGGCATGCGGCAGGTGAACATCACCGCGCAGGTAACCGAAGTGGCCGACCATCGCCACGGAATCCGGCTGATCACCACCGACAAGATCGACGCCTATTTCGGCGACCGCGCGATCCTCGCGGCGCTGCTCTATCAGGGGCCGATGCCGGGGATCGAACTCAGCCGCCGCTATTTCAGCTACGAGACCTACGCGCTCGCTCTGCCGCGCGGCGACGATGCGTTCCGCCTCGCCGTCGATCGCGCGCTAGCCGAACTTTACCGCTCCGGCCGCGTGCGGCATCTGCTGACCAAAACCTTCGGCGAGCGGCGCGACGACATGCTCGACGCGCTGATCGTCATCAACTCCTTCCCCGAGCGATAACATGGCCAAAGCAGCGAAAGGCGCGCGGAAAAAAGCGCCGGCGTCCTCCAAAGCCAAGCGCAAAGCGGCCATGGCCGCGACGTCGACCCTGACCACCGGCGAAGCGACAGTGGCCGCGCTCCTCGCCAACGGCATGAACACGCTCTATGCGCTGCCGGGCGTTCACAACGACCATTTCTTCGACGCCGTGCAGCGCGCCGGCGACGCGATCCGCACCGTGCACACCCGCCACGAACAGGGCGCGGCCTATATGGCACTCGGCGCCGCGCTCGCGACCGGCAAACCGCAGCCTTATGCCGTGGTGCCCGGCCCCGGCCTGCTGAACTCCGGCGCGGCACTGCTCACCGCCTACGGCATGAACGCGCCGGTGCTCGGCCTCATCGGGCAAATTCCGGATGCCGCCATCGGCAAGGCCCAGGGACATTTGCACGAGATCACCGATCAGGCGGGCATCGTCGCGCGGCTCGCCGACTTCTCGGGCTACATCAAAGGTCCGGCGGACGCCGCCCCGCTGGTCAACAAGGCGCTGCGGTCGATGCTCTACGGCAAGCGGCCCGGTCCCGCGGTGCTCGAATGCGCCATCGATGTCTGGGGCAAGAAAGGCCCAGTCGCACCGATCGCCACACTGCTGCCGCCGAAACCGCACCCGATCGATGAGGACGCGCTGCGCAAGGCGGCGCGCGTCCTCGGCGCCGGCAAGCGCATCCTGATCGTCGTCGGCGGCGGCGCGCTCGACGCCGCCGAAGAGGTCACCGCGCTGTCGGAGGCGCTGCAAGCACCGGTGCTCGCCTATCGGCGCGGCCGCGGCGTCATCGACGGTCGCAGCCCGTTCAGCGTCACGCTGCCGCTCGGTCATGAATTGTGGGCGGAGGCCGACGTCATCCTTGGCATCGGCACGCGCATGCTGATGCCGGTGCGCGAATGGGGCGTCGACCGCGATCTCAAGATCGTGCGCATCGACACCAATCCGGACGAGACCACCCGCCTCGGGCGCCCCAGCGCCGCGGTGATCGGCGACGCCGCCGACGTGGTGGAGAAACTCCTCGACGTCCTGCCGCGCTTCAACCAGAAGCGCGCCTCGCGCCGCGCCGAGATGGAAGAGCGGCAGGCGCGGATGGCCGAGCGTCTGCGCAAGATCGCGCCGCAGCTTGCTTTCGTCGATGCGATCCGCGACGCGCTGCCGGAGGACGGCATCTATGTGGATGAAGTCACGCAGATCGGCTTTGCTGCCCGGCTCGGCTTTCCGGTCTACAAGCCGCGTACCTTCCTGTCGCCCGGCTATCAGGACAATCTCGGCTGGGGTTTCGCCACCGCGCTCGGCGCGCAGGATGCGCGGCGCGACGTGCCGGTGGTGTCGATCAACGGCGACGGCGGGTTCATGTATACCGCCAACGAACTCGCAACCGCGATCCGTCACCGCATTCCGCTGACCGCCGTGGTGTTCGCCGATGGCGCTTTCGGCAATGTCCGGCGCATTCAGCAGGAGCATTACGGCAACCGGCTGATCGCCTGCGATCTCGCCAATCCGGACTTCGTGAAATTCGCCGAGAGCTTCGGCGCCGTCGGCCGCCGCGTGCGCGACGCCAAAGCTCTGCAAACGGCACTGACGGAATCCTTCGCCCGCCGCGAGCCTACCTTGATCGAAGTTCCGGTCGGCGCGTTCCCCAGCCCGTGGGAATTCATCCACATGCCGCGCGTGCGCGGCCGTTAAAGGTTGCAGCGGGCGACCGGATTGGGGCAATTTGCATCTCTTATGGATTTGATCACCACCAGTGACGAACTCGCCGATGTCTGCGCGCGCATGGCGCGCCATCCCTATGTCACCGTCGACACCGAATTCCTGCGCGAGAGCACCTATTATCCGCTGCTCTGCGTGGCGCAGATCGCCTCGTCCGACGAAAGCGCGGTGATTGACGCGCTCGCGCCGGGCATCGACCTCGCCCCGTTCTTCGCGCTGATGACCAACGAAAGCGTGCTGAAGGTGTTTCACGCCGCGCGCCAGGACATCGAAATCGTCTGGAACCTGGCGCAGGCCATTCCGCATCCGATCTTCGATACCCAGGTCGCGGCCATGGTGCTCGGCTACGGCGACTCGATCTCCTACGACCAGTTGGTCCAGCGCATCACCGGCGACACGCTCGACAAGTCCAACCGGTTCACCGACTGGACGCGGCGCCCGCTGAGCGAGGCGCAGGTGCGCTATGCGGTCTCGGACGTCACTCATCTGCGCGACGTCTATCTCAATCTCTCGGACGACCTCGACAAACAGGGCCGCGCCGCCTGGGTCGCCGAGGAGATGGACGTCCTCACCTCGCCCGAGACCTATCGCATGGACCCCGCGCGCGCCTGGGAGCGCCTGCGCAGCCGCGTGCGCAAGCCGCGCGAACTCGCGGTGATGATGGAAGTCGCAGCCTGGCGCGAGCGCGAGGCGCAGACCCGCGACGTGCCGCGCTCGCGCGTGCTCAAGGACGATGCGGTCGGCGACGTCGCCGTGCAGGCGCCGACCTCGCTGGAACGGCTCGCACAGCTTCGCTCGCTACCCAAAGGGTTCGAGCGCTCGCGCTGGGGCGAGCAGATCATCGAGGCCGTGAAGCGCGGCCTCGAGCGCGATCCGAAGACGCTGCCGCGCATCGAACGTTCGCGCTCGGCGCCGAACGGCGCGGCGACGGTCGAACTGCTCAAGGTGCTGCTGCGCATGACCTCGGAACGCCACCGCGTCGCCGCCAAGGTGATCGCGACCGTCGACGATCTCGAACAGATCGCGGCAAGCGACGAAGCGGACGTTCCGGCGATGCATGGCTGGCGGCGCGAATTGTTCGGCGACAAGGCGCTGGCGCTCAAGCACGGCCGCCTGGCGCTCGCCATGGACAAGGGCCACGTCGTCCCGATCGAACGCGGCTAGAACATGCTCCTCAAAGCCGTTTAGGCGGGTGCGAAATAATCATCGGCTTGAGGTTCAACAGTCGCGCGAGCTGGCGCAGCCGGTTGAACACGCGCTCGCCGCCGAGCGCGGCAAGCCTGTCGTCGAGCCGCAGCACCAGCCGGCCGCGCGAGACGCTGAGCGGCGCGTTCGGGAGCACACCCGCCTGCGACGCCGAGACCTGATAGGCGACCCGCATTGCCGCGGCGAGAATGCGCGCGCGGTGCATCAGCCGTGGACTCACAAGTTGCGCGAGCTTCGGCGACACATCGGGGTCGTCCGGGCCGGCGTGGCGGAAATAAACCGCGAGCGCGAGGAAAGCGCGGCCCTCGTGACCGACGGTCGCGATGCTCGCATTGGCGATGATATTGAGCGACTGCTCGCCGCGATAATCCGGATGCGCGCGCCAGCCGATATCGGCCAGCAGACAGGCCGCATGGCGCAGCCGCCGCTCCGAATGCGTCTCGACGATCTTCGCCTGCCGCAACAGACGGTCGGTCCACGCTACCAGTTCCTTGCCGTGATGCGGCGAGCGTGAGCGCAATTCGTTGAATTCTTCCGCGGCGGTGATCAGCCCATCCTCGCGCCGCGTCTCGCGCGGCAGCATGCCGTAGAGCAGGCCCTCGCGAACGCCGAAAACGGAAATCACCACTTCGCTCGCGTGGCTTTCGCGCAAAAGCCGCTCCAGCACCAGCGCCGCGTAAGGCAGCAGCGAGCGACGCGCCTTGTTGACGGTGATCAGTTGCGGCGAGCGGCCACCGCGCCGGCGATAGAGCGTGCGGCAGAACCGCATCGCCTCCGCGGCGGGAATGGTGTAGCCGTGCATCACATGCAGCGGATAGCCGCTGCGCTGCATATGCAGCCGCGCCAAAGCGCGCCAGGTGCCGCCGACGGCATAGAGCGCGCGGCCCCGTCCGCCCTTGAGCATCGGCAGATTGGAAAGCCGCGTCGCGACGATTTTTTGCGCGCGCTTGAGCGAATGGTCCGACATGTCCTGCAGCGCGAGGCCGCCGAGCGGCATGGTGCCGCCGAGCACGATCCGCGCGCCGCGAATGTCAGCGAGTTCGAGCGAGCCGCCGCCGAGGTCAGCGACCACGCCGTCCGGCTTGTGGATGCCGGAGACGACGCCCAGCGCTGTCAGTTGCGCCTCGCGCCGGCCGGACAATATCTCGATCGGCACCCTGCAGATGCGAGACGCCGCGGCAATGAACGACTGGCCGTTGCGCGCATCGCGACAGGCCGCCGTGGCGATGGCATAGACGTGACGCACCTTGAGCGTATCGCACAGCGCCCGGAAGCGCCGCAGCGCCGCCTGCGCCACCATGATCGCATCCTGCGGAATGAGCCCGGTGGACTGCACCTCGCGGCCGAGGCCCGCCATGACCTTCTCGTTGAAGATCGGCGTCAGCGAGCGCGCCAATCCCTCGTAAATGACGAGGCGAATGGAATTGGAGCCGATATCGATGACGGCGATCGGCGGGCCGAGGTCGAGCCGGCCCTTGGGTTGCCGTTTGGAACGCCGCTTAAGCCCCTTCGAGGCGCCGGATGAGGCTGCGCGGCGATGATTCTTTGAGCGACTTGCCACGTCCCGACAGGCTCGGATTCGTCATGAAATACTTGTGGGCGTTGAAGGGTTCTTCGCCCGGGGCCGCCTTTATGCGCGTCGAGGTCCCGTCCGGCAAGAGCTTCCAGCTCTGTTCGTTGTCCTTGAAATTCGCCACCATGATCTGGCTGATCACCTGCTCGTGCACCGTCGCGTTGAGGATCGGGCATAGGAGTTCGACCCGGCGGTCGAGATTGCGCGGCATCATATCCGCTGATGAGATATACACGGCCGCTTTCGAGTGCGGCAGCAGATGGCCCGAACCGAAGCAGTAGATGCGGCTGTGTTCGAGGAACCGGCCGACGATCGACTTGACACGAATGTTCTCGGAGAGGCCTGGAACCCGGGGCCGCAGGCAGCAGATGCCGCGCACCACGAGATCGATCTGCACGCCGGCATTCGACGCTTCGTACAACAGATCGATGATGTCGGGATCGACCAGCGAATTCATCTTCATCCAGATCGCGGCGGGCTTTCCGGCGCGCGCATTGGCGCTCTCCTGCCGGATATGGTCGCTGATCCGCTTGCGCAAGGTCAGCGGCGAGATCGCCATGCGCTTGAGTTCGTCCGGCTCCGCATAGCCGGTGATGAAATTGAAGATGCACGCCACATCGTGCGCGATCGCCGGATCCGCGGTGAAGAACGACAGATCGGTGTAGATGCGCGCCGTTACCGGATGATAGTTGCCGGAGCCAACGTGGACGTAATTCACCGGCGCCTTGCCCTCGCGCCGGACAACCAGTGACAACTTGGCATGGGTCTTCAAATCGATGAAGCCGAACACGACTTGCACACCGGCGCGTTCGAGATCGCGCGCCCAGCGGATGTTGGCCTCCTCGTCGAACCGCGCCTTCAATTCGATCAGCGCGGTGACGGACTTGCCCGCCTCCGCCGCCTCGATCAGCGTCTTGACGATCGGCGATTCCGCCGAGGTGCGGTAGAGCGTCTGCTTGATCGCCACCACGTTCGGATCGCGCGCGGCCTGCTGCAGAAACTGCACCACGGCATCGAACGTTTCATACGGGTGATGGACGATCAGATCCTTCTGCCGGATCGCCGCGAAGCAATCGCCACCCTGCTCGCGGATACGCTCGGGAAAGCGCGGCGTATAGGGCTCGAATTCCAGATCGGGCCGGTTGAAGCGCGTGAGTTGCGACAGCTCGTCAAGCGCCAGCACACCGTCTACCAGAAACAGTTCATCCTCGGCGACCGCCAGCGCGCGCTGCACGAAGCGGCGCAGATCGGGCGGCGTCGTCGCGTCGATCTCGAGCCGGATCACCGAGCCGCGGCGCCGGCGCTTGAGCGCCGTTTCGAACAGCCGCACCAGATCTTCGGCTTCTTCCTCGATCTCCACTTCTGAATCGCGGATGACGCGGAACGCGCCAGCGCCCTTCACGGTGTAGCCGGGGAACAGTCGTCCCGTGAACAGCGCGGTCGTCTGTTCGAGCGTGATCAGCCGCACCACGCCGGGCTCGGTGCTCGGCAACTGGATGAAGCGCTCGATCTTGAGCGGCATGCGGATTAGCGCGTTCATCGCCCGCCCGTCGCGGCTGCGCTGCAAGGCGAGCCCGACGGTGAAGCCGAGATTGGGAATGAACGGGAACGGATGCGCCGGATCGATGGCGAGCGGCGTGAGCAGCGGGAACACGTGGGTGAGGAAATGATCCTCCAGCCACGCCTTCTCGGTCTTGGTCAGGCTCTGCCCATCGACCAGCACCAGCCCGCGCTCCGCGAGCAGCGGCCGCAGACCGAGCCAGCACTTCTGCTGGTCGCTCGCGAGGAGCGTCACCGCCTCGGCGATCCGGGCGAGTTGCTCCGCCGGCGTCAGGCCGTCGGGGCTGCGTGTGGTGATACCCTCGCGCAGCTGGCCCTTCAGGCCGGCGACACGCACCATGAAGAATTCGATCAGGTTGTTGGCCGAGATCGACAGGAAGCGGACCCGCTCGAGCACCGGGTGGTGCTCGTTCGCTGCCTCTTCCAGCACGCGACGGTTGAAATGCAGCCACGACAACTCACGGTTGATAAACCGCTCCGGCACCGCGGTGATGTCCGGGCCGACGCCCGACGCGACCGGCGTCGTGTCGGTCTCTGAAGAAATTTCTTTCGCTAAAACAGCGATTTGATCCGGTTCCATGAACACACGCTGACGCCCCACGCATCAGCCTAGCGGGCGACAATGAAAGAGTCATGACAGCGGCGGCGATGACGCAGGGGCTCAAGCGTCCGGCATCCTGAACAGTTCCGCGGCCAGGACCCGGCTGACGGGGCGCTGGCGGCGCATCGCTTCTTCGTCGAGCCGCGCGATCGCCGCCCGCGCACCGGCGAACGAGCGCTCGATCCGCGCCATCAGGAACGCCACCACGTCTTCCCCGAGCGTCAACTGGCGGTCGGCGGCCAGCTTCACCAGCAGCGAGCGCAGCAGGGCGTCGTCGGGTGGCGCCATGGTCACCGTCGGCAGCGCCCGCAGCCGCGAGCCGAGGTCGGGAATGCGGACCGGCACGTTCACCGGCATCACCCGGCTGGTGATCAGCAGATAGGCCTGATGCTCGCGCACGAGGTTCAGCAGGTGAAACAGCGCGCGCTCGTCGATCTCGTCGGGCGCGAGATCTTCCAGCAGCAGCGCATCGGTCGCCAGCGCCTGCGGCAGCTCGGCCTCCGCCAATCCCCGCGCCGCGAGGATGCGCGCGCCCGCCGCCTGTGCCCAGATCGCGCCGAGATGGCTTTTGCCCGCCCCTTCCGGCCCGGCCAGCACCGCGGCGCGTGCCGGCCAGTCCGGCCAGCGCTCGATCAGCGCCAGCGCCGCCTCGTTGCACGGCCCCGGTAGGAAGTCCTCGCGCGCGAAGCTTTCGGTGTGCGGCAGAGCGAGCGCGAGCTGGCGCGGCCGGTTCATGAGATCGTCCGGTCCGGCGGTGGATCGCCGGTGAACAGCGCGCTTTCGCGATAGCGCCGCATCGCGAAACGCACCAGCACGCCCGCGGTCGCCGCGAGCGGCGCGCCGAGCAGCAGGCCGACAAAGCCGAACAGATAGCCGAAGGCAAGCAGCGCGAAGATCAACCACACCGGATGCACACCGATGCTTTCGCCGACCAGCTTCGGCGACAGGATATTGCCCTCGATGAACTGACCGACAAAGAAGATGCCGACAACCGTCGCGATCGGCACCCATTCCGGCCAGAACTGCGCGATGGCGACGCCGGTCGACACCACGAGCCCGGTCAGCGAGCCGACATAGGGAATGAAGGACAGGAACCCGCTGATGATCCCGATCAGCGCCCCGAAATTCACCCCGAGCATACTCAGGCCGATGGCGTAGAACAGG
>JAEWJH010000080.1 GCA_023386635.1 Pseudomonadota bacterium | reverse complement strand
CACCTGACCCTCACGGGACCGGATGCCAAAACCCAATTGACCGTCGGCGCCGGCACGACGCCGGCTCTTCTGACGGAATTCGGCATTTCGGCCGGATCGACCAATCCGACCAATCTGCTGACGCAGGGCGTCGTTCTCAACGGCCAGACCCTGACGCTGTCGGTCAACGGCGGCCCGACACAGACCATCACCTTCGGTTCCGGCAACGTCGAGACCCTGAGCGATCTCAGCACCGCGCTCGGCGGCCTGTCCGGGGTCAGTACCTCAGTCGACGGCAGCGGCAATATCTCGATCACTGCCACCAATCCCGCGCATACGCTGACGGTGGGCGGCACGGCGTCGCCGACGAATTTCGGTTTGAGCGTGACCTCGGCTTATCCGGCCACCGGTAATGTGATCGGTGCCGACAAGGCGGCTTTCACGGCGAACTCGGTCGAGGGCGGCATCATCGCCGCGCGCGACGCCGCCGGCACATCGGTCAACGTGCATCTGCGCTGGGCCAAGGTCGGCGCCAACACCTGGAACCTCTATTACGAGAATGATTCCGCTGCGACGGGCTCCAATCCCGCGTGGACCAATGCCGGCGTGAACTTCACCTTTGGCGCCAACGGTCAGATGTCGCCGGCGGTCTCGAACACGGTGATCAACGGCATGACCGTCAACGGTGTGTCGCTCGGCGACATCACCGTGGCCTTCGGCCAGACCGGCCTCACGCAGTTCAACAGCGACAGCAAGGTCAACCTGCAGCAGGAAAACAGCGTTGCCGCCGGTGAACTGCAGTCGGTCGGCGTCAACGACAAGGGCAACATCGTCGGCACGTATTCCAACGGCCGCACCCTCGTGCTCGCGAATATCACGCTGGCGAACTTCAAGGGCGCCGAGCAGCTCAAGCGCATCGACGGCGGCGCTTTCGTCGCCACCGACGGATCCGGCGTCGCAACCTACGATGCGCCGGGCAAAATTCTGGCGCAGTCGCTGGAAGGATCGAACACCGATATCGCCGACGAGTTCACCAAGCTGATCATCACGCAGCAGGCCTACTCGGCCAATACCAAGGTCGTCACCACCACTAATGAGATGGTGCAGGACCTTCTGAACATGCTGCGTTGACGGTTGAAACTGAAGAAAGCTGACGGCTCATGAGCCTCAACCAAGCCCTTGCCACCGCTGTTGCCGGCCTGCGCACCACGCAGTCCGGACTGTCGGTGATTTCGGCCAACGTCGCCAATGCCGAGACGCCGGGCTACGTCAAGAAAGTCGCGGTGCCGGTGCAGATTTCCGCCGGCCAGGCGGGCACCAGCGTTGCCGTCAGCGAAATCCAGCGCCAGCTCGATCAATATGTGCAGCGGCAGTTGCGCACCGAGACCTCGGGCGCTTCCTATGCCTCGCTGCGGTCGGATTTCTTTCAGCGCATCCAGACCGTGTTCGGCACGCCCGGCGCGTCGACAGCGCTCGACACGATTTTCAACAATTTCACGCAGTCGCTGCAGGCGCTGAGTACCAGCCCGGACGATCCTTCGGCGCGCGCCAATGTGATCGCGCAGGCGCAGGTTCTGACCCAGCAGCTCAATTCGATGAGCACGCAGGTGCAAGGTTTCCGCGCCGACGCGGAACTGGGCCTGTCCGACGCGGTTGCCAAGGCCAACAACGCGATGAAGCAGATCGCGGCGATCAACGGCCAGCTCTCCGCCTACAACAAGGCCGACAGCACCACCGCCTCGCTGCTCGATCAGCGCGACGCCTATATCAACCAGCTCTCGCAGCTGATGGATATCAATGTCGTCGCCGGGGACCAGAACCAGGTCAAGATTTTCACGACCAGCGGCATCCAGCTTGTCGGCTCATCGACGGCGACGTTGAGTTTCGATGCGCAAGGCACGATGGCGGCAACCAACCAATGGAGCGCCGATCCGTCGAAGCGTTCGGTCGGCACGCTGATGCTGACCGGCGACAACGGCACGCAGATCGATCTGGTCGCGACCGGCTCGATCCGGTCCGGTGAAATCGCCGCCTATCTGCAGATGCGCGATCAGGATCTGGTGCAGGCCCAGACCCAGCTTGACGAGATGGCGTCGGCGATGTCGCGCGCGCTGTCCGACAAGACGGTTGGCGGCACCGCGGTCACCTCCGGCGCGCAAAGCGGCTTCGACGTCGATCTCGGCAGTCTGCTCGCCGGCAACACGCTCAATGTGAGCTATGTGGACACGGCGACCGGGCAGACGAAGAAGATCACCTTCATGAAGGTGGACGATCCGTCGGCTCTGCCGCTAACCAACAGCGCGACCGCCGATCCGAACGATCAGGTGTTCGGCCTCGATTTCTCAGGCGGCATGACGTCGGTGCTGACGCAACTCAACAACGTGCTGACCTCGAAGGGGTTGATCGCCTCCGGCACCGGCGGCAACGGGCTGCGGGTGCTCGACAACGGATCGGGCCGCGCCGTGTTGTCCGGCCTGTCGACGACCTCGACAGTCACGGGCTTTGCTGGCGGCTCGGGCGAGATGCCGCTCTTCACCGACGGCAGCATCCCTTATACCGGCGCGATCAACGGCATGGGGTCGCAGAGCGTCGGCTTCGCCGGCCGTATCACCGTCAATCCCGCGCTGATCAACAATCCCGCGGCGCTGGTGGCCTATCAGTCCGGCACCACCGCGGCCGATCCGACGCGGCCGAACTTCCTTTACGCGCAACTGACCAGCACGTCGCAGACCTATTCGGCGGCGAGCGGCGTTGGCACCGCGGCGTCGCCCTATAGCGGCTCGATCGGCTCGTTCCTGCGCCAGGTCATCAGCCAGCAGGGCCAGGCGGCGGATTCCGCCAGGAGTCTGAGCGACGGCCAGAATGTCGTGCTCTCCTCGCTGCAATCGCGGTTCGACGACAGCGCCAGCGTCAATATCGACGAGGAGATGTCGAACCTGCTGCGGCTTCAGAACAACTATGCGGCCAATGCGCGCGTGATGTCGGCGGTTCGGGAAATGCTCGACTCGCTGATGCAGGCGCTGCCGTGAACCCGGTGAGACGGCCATGAGTGTAATCCCGATCGGCTCCAAATCCGCGATGATGGTGCAGTCGCTGGTGCAGATGCGCACCCAGCTCGATGACCTGACACGGCAACTCGGCACCGGGCAGAAATCGACCACCTATGCCGGCCTTGGTCTGCAGCGCGGGCTTTCGGTGACGCTGAGTTCGCGGCTCGCCGCCACCAAAGGCTACGACGACACCATCACCATGGTCGGCACGCGGCTTGACCTCGCGCAGACGACGCTGAGCCGGATGGCGACGCTCGGACAGAACACCAAGACGGCGGTGGCCGCCGGCAAGTTCGATCCCGATGCGCTTGGCCAGACCACCGCGCAGAAGACGGCGATGAATTCACTCACCGAATTCCTGGCACTGCTCAACACCCAGGTCGGCGACCGCTACATGTTCTCCGGCAGCGCCACCGATACGCCCTCGGTGGACACGCTCGACCATATTCTCAACGGCAATGGTGGGCAGGATGGCCTGAGCGCGATCATCGCTCAACGTCAACAGGCCGATCTCGGCGCCAGCGGCCTCGGCCGCCTGCAACTGACCGCGCCGACGACCACATCCGTGGCGATCGCCGAGGACTCTGCGACATCGCCATTCGGCTTCAAGCTCGCGGGCATCTCAACCTCGATCACCGGCGCGACCGTGACCGCGCCGGCGGGCTCTCCCAAGAGCATGTCGATCGATCTCGGTACCTCCAACGCCGCCGTTGGCGATACGGTCCGGGTGGGCTTTACGCTGCCGGACGGGACGAACGAAAGCATCACGCTGACGGCGACCAACGCGAACCCGCCAGGCGCCAATCAGTTCACCATCGGCGCAACGCCGGATGACACGGCGGCCAGCATCAACGCGGCCCTCAACTCGTCGATCGGGCAGCTGGCAAAGACTTCGTTGACCGCGGCCTCCGCCATGGCGGCTTCCAACGATTTTTTCAATGCCGATGCGGCTCATCCTGCGCAGCGCGTCGATGGTCCGCCGTTCGATACCGCCACCGCGCTGCGCGATGCCACCGCGGCGGACACGGTGTCGTGGTACACCGGCGATGCCGGCTCCGGTTCGGCGCGCGATACCGCCCAGGCGAGCATCGACCAGTCGATCAGCGTGTCCTACGGCATGCGCGCCAGCGAACAGGGCATCCGCAACATCCTGCAGAACCTCGCCGTCGCCGCGGCCACCACCTATTCGGCGAGCGATCCGAACGCGGCCGCCAAGAACACGGCGTTGCAGCAGCGGCTCACCGCCAATCTCAACGTGCCGCAGGGTGTGCAGAGTATCCAGGGCATTCAGGCCGAGCTTGCCGGCGCGCAGTCATCGCTCAAGGCGGCGAGCGATCGACACCAGCAGACATCGTCGACGCTGGCGACCCTGCAGGAGCAGATCAGCGGCGTCTCCAACGAGGAGGTCGGCTCGCAGATCCTGGCGCTGCAGACCCGCATGCAGGCCTCGCTGCAGGTCACGGCGTCGCTTTACAAGATCAGCCTGGTCAATTTCATCTAGCGGTTTTCATCGACCTGCGTGAGGTGTCACTCTCGGGCAATAGCCCGTCGATGACCCGGCAGTCCATCTTCTTTCGCTGAAGCTGGATGCCCGGATCAGTCCGGTCATGACACTGTCAGGTCAATAAAAAAGCCCTCGATCATCGAGGGCTTTTTCCTTGTCTTGTGGTCCGGAAGGATCAGGCGCCGCGTAGGCCGGCGGCGATCTCGCGGTTGATGCTGATCAGCGAGCGGAGTTGCTCCGGCTTCGGATCGCTCATGATCGACAGCGTATGCTTGAACACGAACACGCCGAGATTGGCGACGTTCTGCTTCACCTGCGCGGGCAGCGGATTGTCCGGGCCGGTCGCGGCGGTCATGAACACGGACCAGAGCTTGCGGTTGAAATGCAGCGCAGCGTCGAGCTCGGGGCGGCGGCTGTCCCAGCCGTCCTGAATGGCCTGCAGCTTGGAGGCGGCCTTCAGCAGGAGGTCGGCTTCGAGTTGCCGCGGATTGGCGGTCTGTTTCGCAACTTGACCGTACGCATTAGTCGCGTGCTGCATCGGCGAGGAGATCCTGTTCGTAGGAGATCAGTTTCTGGACTTGCTTCAGAGCCTTATACAATTCGCCTGTTAAGATATGATTATTGATGATTTCGACATACGCCCAGGCGCTGGGCGCCGCCTGCACCAGGTCGCGGATCAGCGAGAAATAAGTGTCGTGGTGCGCGCGCGGATCGCGCGAAATATACATCAGCTGGACCGCGAGATAGATGCGCTTGGCGGGCGTGTCGGCCTGCTCGGCGGTCATGATGTCTTTTTCGCGCAAGATCGGCGCCGAGCCGTCGACGATAAAGCGGGTGCGCTGATCGCCGTTGGTGATCACGCATTCGCCAATCAGAATCTTTTCGTGCGGCTTGAGTTCGACTTTCAGCGCCATGGTCGCTCCGTCGGGCGGGGACTGCGCGACTGTCGGTGAGGATGGTTAACCAAACGTAAAACGGCGGGGTTTCCCCCGCCGTTTTCGTCGTCTTCGCTTTGGGGCTGAAGGATCAGCCGAACAGTTTGAGCACCGCCTGGCTCGCTTGCGCGGAGAGCGAGAGCGCCGTGGTCGAGAGGCTCTGACGGGTCTGCAGGGCGAGGAGGTTGGCGCCTTCCTCGTTGGTATCGGCGAGGATCAGATTGTCCGAGCCGGTCTGCAGCGTGTTGATCAGGCCCTTGGTGAAGTCCTGGCGGGTCTGGACGCTGGTGAGGCTCGAGCCGAAGTTCGAGGCCTGGGTGCGCAGCGTCGTCAGCGCGGTATCGAGCGCGGAGATGGTCGAGTCGACCGTGGCATTCGTCTGGAAGCCGGTGCCGGCCACCGGATCGAGGCCGAGGCCCGCGGCATCAAAGGTCACGCCCTGGATCGTCAGCGACGACGTGCCGTTCTCGTTGAACACGACCTTGAGGTTGTCGCCGTTGAGCAGGTTCACGCCGTTGTACGAAGCGTCCTTGGACAGCGCCGTGATCTGGCCGAGCAGGTCGTTGAACTGCTGCTGGTAGTTGGCGCGGCTCGTGTCCGGGGTCGGAGCCGAGGCGGCGCCGTTGTAGGTGCCGGCGGCGATGCCGATCGTGCCTGCGCCCGAACCCGTCGCGGTGCCCGACACGACCAGCGAATTCTGCGTGCCGGACGTCGCGGCAACCGAGAAGGTCAGGTTGTTGGCGCTGCCGTTGAGGGTGAGCCCTGCGGTGACGCCGGTGCCGTTTAACGCGGTCTGGAGTTCGCTCAGGGTCGAGATCTGACCAACACCGTTACCGAATGTGACGGTCTTTGCCGTGCCGCCGTTCGCCTGCACCGTCACGCTCTTGCCGGCGAGGCCCGTCGAGAGATCGAGCAGGTTCGACGAGTTGATGTTGCGGTTGGTCACGGCGTCGGCGGTGAGGCCGACCGCCTGGGTCACGGCATTAGCGGTGACCGTGACATCCGTATCGCTGTCGTTGGCGTCGAGCTTGAGCTGACCGCCGGAAACCGAAGCGGTCAGATGCCCTGCCGCGCCGCCGACGTCGGCGGCAATCGCGTTGTTGATCGCGTCGCGGACGTCGGTCACGGTCGCGTTGGTGGCGATCGAGGCCGTGGTCAGGGTGTGCGCGGTGCCGCCCACCGTCACCGTGAAGGTGAAGCTGCCGGCGGAGCCGGGTGCCGCGAAGCCCGAACCCGTGTACGAGCCCTGGATTTCGGTGAAGTCGACGTCGCCGGTCTGGCCGGCCACGGCGTAGTTGACCTGCGGTTCGGCGATCGCGCGGGCCTGCTGGGCGACCGATTTGGCCGATTGCACCAGCTTGGTGAGCGAGGTGATGCCCTGGTTCGCGGCAGCCAGCGTTTGCTGCGCCTGCCCGATCGAGTCGAGCAGGGCGTTCAGGTCGCTGGCGCGGTTGCTCAGGGACTGTGAGGTGAAGAAGTTCGATGGATTGTCGAGCGCGGAGTTGACCTTCTTGCCAGTCGCCAGACGGTTCTGGGTGGTGGACATCAGGTCGGCGGTCTTCTGGAGCGAGAGCAGGTTCTGCCGAATTCCGGCTGAAAGAACGATGTCACTCATGGCGAGGAATTCCCTTATCGAATCAGTACCCGCCTCTCGACGGTTGCCGCGATAATCATCTGGTAACCCTAATGCCCGGTTAAAAAAGTCTGAAGGAGCGGTAAACGCTCATAAAATCTGACATAAAATCCGACATGAATCCGACTTGGAAAAAGAAAACGGCGGGGTTTCCCCCGCCGTTTCCAGGTTTGTTTGTGTGGATCGCGACGCGATCAGAACAGCCGGAGAACCGCCTGGCTCGCCTGCGCGGAGAGCGACAGGGCGGTGGTCGACAGGCTCTGACGGGTCTGCAGGGCGAGGAGGTTGGCGCCTTCCTCGTTGGTGTCGGCGAGGACGAGGCTGTCCGAACCGGTCTGCAGCGTGTTGATCATGTTCTTGGTGAAGTCCTGGCGGGTCTGCACCGTGGTCAGGCTCGAACCGAAGCTCGAGGACTGCGTGCGCAGCGACGTCAGGGCCGTATCCAGCTTGCCGATCGTGTCGTCAATGTTGGCATTGGTCTGGAAACCGGTGCCGGAAATCGACGACAGGCCGAGGCCGGCGGAGTCGAAGGTCACGCCCTGGATGGTCAGCGAGGAGGTGCCCTTCTCGTTGAACGTCACCTTCAGGTCGTCGCCGTTCAGCAGGTTCACGCCGTTATAGGAGGCGTCCTTCGCCAGCGAGTCGATCTGGCCAAGGATGTCGTTGAACTGTTGCTGATAATTCGAGCGGCTGGTGTCCGGGGTCGGAGCCGAGGCGGTGCCGTTGTAGGTACCGGCGGCGACGCCGACGGTGCCGGCGCCCGAGCCAGTGGCGGTTCCGGAAATCACCAGCGAGTTCTGCGTGCCGGTGGTCGCGGCGACCGAGAGCGACAGGTTGTTGGCGCTGCCGTTCACGCTCAGTTTCGCCGTCACGCCCGTGCCGTTGAGCGACGACTGCAGTTCGCTCAGCGTCGAGACCTGGCCGACACCGTTACCGAAGGTAACAGTCTTGGCGGTACCGCCGTTCGCCTGCACCGTAAGGCTCTTGCCGGCGAGACCGGAAGACAGGTCCAGCAGGTTCGAGGAGTTGACCGCACGGTCGGTCGAAGCGTCGGCGGTGAGGCCGACAGCCGCCGTGGTGGCGCTCGCCGTGACCGTGATATCGGTGTCGCTGTCGTTGGCGTCGAGCTTGATCTGGCCGCCGGAAACCGAGGCGGTGACATGGCCCGCCGCACCGCCGGTATCAGCCGTGATGGCGCTGTTGATGGCGTTGACGACGTCGGTCACGGTCGCGTTGGTGGCGATCGAGGCCGTGGTCAGGGTGTGGGCGGTGCCGCCGACGGTGACGGTGAAGTTGAACGCACCGGCCGCGGTCGGAGCAGCAAAGCCCGAACCCGTGAACGAACCCTGGGTTTCGGTGAAGTCGACGTCGCCGGTCTGACCGGCTTCGGCGTAGGTCGTCTGCGGTTCGGCAACGGCGCGAGCCTGCTGCGCGATCGACTTGGCCGACTGCACCAGCTTGGTCAGCGACGTCAGGCCCTGGTTCGCCGCAGACAGCGTCTGCTGCGCCTGGCCGATATTGTCGAGCAGCGAGTTCAGGTCGCTGGCGCGGTTGCTGAGCGACTGCGAGGTGAAGAAGTTCGACGGATTGTCGAGCGCCGAGTTGACCTTCTTGCCGGTGGCAAGGCGGTTCTGCGTGAGCGACGCGAGCGAAGCGGTGTTCTGGAGCGAGAGCAGGTTCTGCCGAACGGCAGAAGTGAGCGTAATATCGGACATAGTCCAACCTTTCTGGTTAGGTGCCTGTTACGGCAAGACACGTGTCGATCCTTTTTGGATCGGCGTCTGTCTTCTCATGTCGCCCGATAATGGTGCGTGAAAGAATATGGTTAACGGATTCTTCCGTGCCCGCTTTCACGGCGAACGCGGACGCTTCGCGCGGAAAGCGCGCGAAGCGTTACCAGTGCGTTACGTCCGCCGGACCTCAGATGCTGCGGCTGACCGCAAGCGGCTGCGCGGTGCGCGGCGAGGGCTGGCTGGTGCGGCCGCTCGCCCCGTAAGTGGAAGGCGAGGCCTTGCGCTGCATTTCGCCGGCGACGCCGCGGATGATGTCTTCCGAGACGGCGTGCGCGGTCGCCAGCACGGTCATGTTGGTCTTGAGCCGCGCCTGCAATTCGCGGTGCAGGTCGGCGAGCACGCGCAGCTCGTTGGGAACGTGCCGCGTCAGCGCCGGCCGGTTGGCGGAAATGCGCGCGCTGTCCTTCATGTAGGCGCGGGCGAGGTCATTCTTCTGCGGCTCGAGCAGCGTCGCTCGCCGCATTTGGCCGGAGCGGACCAGCGAGGTCTCGTGTTCGACCAGCGTGAGCAGCGCGCCGATCGTGCTGGCGAATTGCTTGACGACGGCCTGCGCATCCTCGGCGCGGGCAAATTCAACGGCAGCCTCGGTCACTGACTGATCTCCTGTTGCGCGAGCAATGCGCTGTAGACGTGTTGCGCGATGCCGATGCCGCCGGATTTGGCAACGGTGCGGGCATATTGGTCGGTGAGGAATGAGCGCCAGACGCCGGTGGAGCCCTTGCTGCTCATCGGTCCATCGCCGTCGGTGGCGGTGAACATCTGCTGGAACATGTTGTTGAGGAACACCGCCTCGAAGTCCTCCGAGGCCGCTTTGGCCTTGGCGGCATTCGATTGTGCGCGCGGTTTGGCGCTCCCGGCGGCTTTCAAAATATCGAGCGGCGACGTACCCGTGCTCATGGTGCCGATCGCGCTGCCAATGCCGCCGAGTGAGGATGCGCTCATCACATCACCTCGATGTCGGCCTGGATCGCGCCGGACGCCTTGATCGCCTGCAGGATGGAGATCAGGTCGCGCGGCCCGATGCCGAGAGAATTGAGCCCGTCCACCAACTGCTGCAGCGACACCCCTTCGTCGACGACGGCGAGCTTCTTGCCGTCCTCCTGCACGCCGACGCGGGTGCGCGGCACGGTGCGGGTGGTGCCCTGCGAGAACGGCAGCGGCTGGCTCACCTGCGGCGTCTCGGAGATGGTGACGGTGAGATTGCCCTGTGCCACCGCGACCATCGACACGCGCACGTCGCGGCCCATGACGATGATGCCGGAGCGCTCGTCGATCACGATCTTGGCCGGCAGGTCCGGCTCGACCTGCAACTGTTCGATCTCGGTGAGCAGCGCGATGACGTTGCCGCGGAATTGCGGCGGGATCGACAATTGAATGGTCGACGGGTCCAGAGGTTCGGCGGTCGGGGCGCCGATGAAATCGTTGACGGCGGCGGCGATGCGTTTGGCGGTGGTGAAGTCCGGATTGCGCAGCGCCATCCGCAGCTGCGACAGCCGGTTGAGGTTGAAATCGATTTCGCGCTCGATCAGCGCGCCGTTGGCGATGCGGCCGACGGTCGGCACGCCGCGCGTGATCTTGGCGGCTTCGCCTTCCGCCTGGAACCCGCCGATGGCGAGCGATCCCTGCGCCACCGCGTAGACGTTGCCGTCGGCACCGAGCAGGGGCGTCACCAGCAGGGTGCCGCCTTGCAGGCTCTTGGAATCGCCCATCGCCGAGACGGTGACGTCGATGCGCGTGCCCTGACTTCCGAATGCCGGCAGGTTGGCGGTCACCATCACGGCGGCGACGTTGCCGGTGCGGATCGCCTGGCCGCGGATGTTGACGCCGAGCCGTTCCAGCATCGCCGTCAGCGACTGCTTGGTGAACGGAATGTTGTTGAGCGTATCGCCGGTTCCATTGAGACCGACGACCAAACCATAGCCGATCAACTGGTTCTGGCGCACGCCCTCGACGGTCGCGAGATCCTTGATCCGCGACATCGCCAGCGCCGGGGCGCCGTTCATGACAAACATCAGGGCCGCCACGAGTGCGGCAAATGTCCTCGACATCATTCTCCCCAATGAAATTCGGACAGGATGCCAATCCCTTTGCGAATGCCGTGCCAATCGCCGTTTATCTGCTAACCAATTGTTTTATCGTCATTAATTTTTCACCACATGGTGCCGCCGCCCCGCACGCGGTCCGGCAGCTTTGGCCATCCCGGCAAAATCTGCCGGCAGATTTACCGCTCCTTAACCATGAACCGTCACTCTGCCGGCATGCGCATCCAAGGAGCGAACGGCACCGCCCTCGCGGCCAGAAAGGCGCCGGCCCGCCAAGGCGGGGCCGGCAGCTTCACATTGCCGGACAGCGCGCCCGCCGAAACCGCCACCGCGAGCCACTTGCGGGCCGTCGGAACCATTGATGCGCTGATGGCGCTGCAGGGCTACGAGGACCCGGCCGAGCGCCGCCGCCGTTCGGTGCGCCACGGCCGCACCACGCTCGATGCGCTGGACCAGCTCAAACTGGGCCTGCTCGACGGGACGATCGAGCCGGCGATGCTCTACCGGCTCAAGGCCCTCTCGGGCAGTTTCAGCGAACGCTCCGGCGACCCCGGTCTCGATGCGGTGATGGACGAAATCCAGCTTCGCGTGGAAGTGGAACTGGCCAAGGCCAATGTCCGCTGAGGACGCCCGGCGGGACCCCGACCCTCTCCCCTAACTGCCTGATTTTTCACCATTAATTATCGGGGCACGAACGTGCCGATACGGCTTCTGCCCATTGTGGTAGCCGGCGGTCGCGTATATAAGCCTCGCCCGCACGGGTATTCGACCCGTGGGGGGAATAAGGGTGGAGTCGTCAAAGCAATGCTGGCGAAAAACAAGCCTTATAAGCCAAGTGACAAAGAGCCTTTCATGAACGAGCGGCAGCGGGAGTATTTCCGCGCGAAGCTGAATGCCTGGAAGGAAGACATTCTCAAGGAAGCCAAGGAGACCCTGCTGCATCTGCAGGAGGAGAACCAGAACCATCCGGATCTCGCCGACCGTGCGTCGTCGGAGACCGATCGGGCGATCGAACTGCGCGCGCGCGACCGCCAGCGCAAGCTGATCGCCAAGATCGACGAGGCGCTCGGGCGCATCGAGGACGGCAGCTACGGCTATTGCGAAGAGACCGGCGAGCCGATCTCGCTGCGCCGGCTGGAAGCGCGGCCGATCGCGACGCTCTCCGTGGAAGCACAGGAGCGCCACGAGCGGCGCGAGCGCGTCTATCGCGACGAATAAGCCGGCTGGCTGACCATCAATTGAACAGGGCCGGAACTCAGCTCCGGCCCTTTTCTTTTACGCTCAGGCGGCGGCGCCGTATTGGTGGCGTGTGAAATCCAGATCGGTAACCGGGCGCGGGCGGCTAAACAGATAGCCCTGCGCGTGGGTGCAGCCGGCGGCCCGCAGCAGCGCGAACTGCTCTTCGGTCTCGACGCCTTCGGCGGTGGTCTCGATCGCGAGATTGCGCGCGAGCCCGGTGATGGCGCAGACGATGGCCGCGCAATCGGACCGGTGCGGCATTTCCTCGATGAAGGACCGGTCGATCTTGATCTTGTCGAACGGAAACATCCGCAGATAACGCAGCGACGAATAACCGGTGCCGAAATCGTCGAGCACGATGCCCACGCCGAGCGACTTGAGCTCGTGCAGAATGTTGAGCGTCGTCGCGCTGTCCTGCAACAGTACGGACTCCGTGATCTCCAGCTCGAGTCGCCGCGCCGGCAATCCGGATTCGGTCAGCGCATCGCGCACGGCCCGGGCGATGTGGGCGTTGCGGAACTGGACCGGCGACAGATTGACAGCGAGGCGGATGCAATCCGGCCAGCGCACTGCATCGGCGCAGGCACGCTTGAGGATCCATTCGCCAAGCTCGACGATCAGGCCGGTTTCTTCCGCGAGCGGGATGAATTTGTCCGGCGGAATCAGCCCGCGCAACGGATGCTGCCAGCGCACCAGCGCTTCCGCGCCGTCGGCGCGTCCGGTGATGACGTCGATCACCGGCTGGTAGTGCAGTTCGAATTCCCCGCGCGCGAAAGCGTGCCGCAGGTCGACCTCGAGGGCGCGCCGTAGCCGCAGCTCGGAATCCATCTCCGTTTCGAAGAAGCGGAAATCCTTACGGCCATCGGTCTTGGCGCGATAGAGCGCAAGGTCGGCGTTCTTCAGCAATTCGTCGGCGGTGGTGCCGTCGACCGGCGCCAGCGCGATGCCGATGCTGGTGCCGATGACGATCTCGTGGCCGTCGATCTGATAGGGCGCGCAGACCGCGGCGAGCAGGCGATTCGCCAGCGCGATGGCGGATTGCTTCTGATCGACTTCGGCGAGCTGGATCACCGCGAATTCGTCGCCGCCGATCCGGCCGATAGTATCGCCCTCGCGGACCAGTCCCTTCAGGCGTTGCGCAATGATCTTCAGGAGCGCGTCGCCGATCGGATGACCGAGTGAATCGTTCACCGATTTGAACATATCGAGGTCGAACACGAACACCGAGAAGCCGTGGCCGTTATTGCGCAGTCGCGCCAGCGCTTCCTCCATGCGCTCACGAAACAGCATCCGGTTGGCGAGATCGGTCAGGGCGTCGTGCTTGGCCATATGCGCCATCTGCGCCTCGGCGCGCTCGCGCTCGGTGATGTCCTCGTGGATCGCCACCCAGCCGCCGTGTTTGGCCGGGCGGTTGTGGACCGAGACCACGCGGCCGTCGCCGAGATGGGTAACGATATAGATCGACTCCCCGCGCGCCATGCGGATGCGTCGGTTGGCGATATATTCGTCGGCGTCAGCGGCGAAATTGCCGGCCGTACGCCGCATTTCGAGAATCTCGCGCAGCGACACGCCCGGCTTCACCAGACTGGGCGAGAGATTGTACATCTGCAGATAGCGCTCGTTGCAGATGACCAGATTTTCGTCGCGATCGAACATCGCAAGGCCGTGCGACATGTCATGCAGCGCCGAGTCCAGCGTCGTGTTGACCTCGGCAAGCTCCTTCGACTTTTCTGTCAGACGGATTTCGCGCTCCGCCAGCGATGATTCCGACGCGATCAGCCGGCGGACATGCGCGATCAGCATCGATAGCAGGAACACGGAGCAGAATACGGCAAAAACACTGCCGATGCCGATCAGCAGCGCGCGATGGCGCCAGCGGTCGAGGGCGCTCTCTTCCGTCACCGAAACGTTGACGGCGAGCGGATAGCCGCGCAACGGCCGCACGCCGATCAGACGAGCGACGCCGTCGGACGATCCCGGCGCCCGATAGTTGCCGCCACCTTGCGCCATGACCCGATACCAGGGCGAGCTTGAGATGATCTTCGATGGCCGCTTGTCGTTTTCCGGATAGCGCACCAGCACCGTGCCGTCGGTTCGCGTGAGCGCCAGCGACTGATCGCGCACCGAATGGATCGAGCGATACAGGTGTTCGAAATAGGAGGCGCGGACGCCGATCAGAATTACGCCGCGGAAAGTGCCTTCGGCGTCCTCGATCCGCTGGCTGAAGAATACCGACGGCTGCCCCGACACCCGGTTGACCGCAAGCTCGGACACGAAAAGGGTCTGATCCCGGTTGGTCGAGAGGTAGCGAAAATAGTCGCGGTCCGCGAGCGCGGTCCCGGGCGTTGGCCAAACGCGGGACGTATTTGCCAGTCGGCCGTCGGCGTCGACGATGGCAATGAAGTCGGTTTGCGTCAGGCGGTTTCGGCGATCATCGAGCAAGCGGTGCGCGGCTTCTGATCCGAGATACGCGTGCAGCCTGTCGACCGAACCCCCGCTGTGGCGCAAAATCTCGTCCTTGATCTCGCTCGCCACGATGTCGATCGAGCGCACCGAACTCGCACCTTCCTCGGCGAGAACGGTGGCGATGTTGGCGACTTCGCTTGCGGTGTCGACCAGCGCGTCGTTGCGCAGAGCCCAGACGGTCACGCCGATGGCGACGATGGCGAGGCCGATCAGTCCCGCCGCGATACCTATCAGTGCTCGAAACGCAAGGATGCCCGTCCGCATGGCCGCACAATGGTTTGTATTGCGGCACGCTAACCTCGCAGTTTTAACAACCGCTAAGGCGCAAAGGTTGATTGCGGTTTAGGCTGAACGCAACCTTAAGGGTCGAGGTTCGTTTTGTGTCGTCGCGCCGATCGGGAAGCCTCCGGCGCTACAGAATCGAGTTCCATAAATGCCGCGGCCTCCGGCGGGGAGAGCCGGAGGCCGCGTTGCGTCGCCTGTCCGGGCGTGGACAGACGTGGGAGGTCGGACGACAGCGTTTTCAAGCGAAGAGAATGGGTTCGCGTGACGAAAACGCGTCAAACGAGGATTCAGAAGGGCAGCAGCACGTCGAGCACCTGCTGGCCGTAGCGCGGCTGTTGGACGTCCGTAATCTGGCCGCGGCCGCCGTAGGCGATACGCGCCTGAGCGATCTTGCTGGAGTCGATGGTGTTGTCGCTCTGAATATCCTCGGGACGGACGATGCCGGCGACGATCAGTTCGCGGACTTCGAAGTTGACGCGGATTTCCTGCTTGCCTTCGACCACGAGGTTGCCGTTCGGCAGCACCTGGGTGACGACGGCGGCGACGTTGGTCTGCAGCGCTTCGGAGCGTTGCACCGAGCCCTTGCCGTCGCTGTTCGAGGTCGAGTCGCCGGTGAAGATCTTGGTCGGCAGCGCGGCGTTGAGGATCGGCAACTTGCTCTTGCCGAAGAAGTTGTCGACGCCGGAATCTTCCTTGTTGGTGCGGCTACGTTGCGTCTGGTTGGCGATATTCGCCTTGTCGGCAAAGTTCACGGTGACCGTCAGGATGTCGCCGACAATGTGCGCGCGCTGATCCTTGAAGAAGGCGCGGGAGCCGGAGCGCCACAGCGAGTTCGGGCTGTAGGAGGCGATCTGGGTCGGTGGCATCGGCATCTGCACCGGCTTGTAGCCGGGACGGGTTGTCGGATTTTCGATCTCGGCCAGCGCCGGCTGTTCGCCGATATTCTTCAGCCGGTCGATCGCCGAGCAGCCGCCAAGCAGCGAGCCGACGAGAACCAGCGCGCTCGCGGCGATCAGGCGCGACATCGGGCGCGCGGTAGGAGCAAGGGCGGACGAATGGGTCTTCACGATGGTTCTCACTTCTGCTGGGTGGCGCGCCGTTCGGTGGCCGGCTCAAGATTGGCGATGATGCGCGGGGTCGTCGGTTGCACGATGACGGAGCCATCGGCGGCCACGGTGCCCTGGATCACGCGCTTGGACTGGAGATTGGTGACGCTGATGATCTCGCCTTCGGCGCCAGCTTCATTGGCTTTGCCGCGCACGGTCAGCGTGATGCCCGGCGAGGTGTAGATCAACGTCACCGCGGCGTCGCGCTGGACTACTTCCGGTTTCATCAGGTCGGAGCCGCGAACCGCGCTGCCGGCGCGCAGCGCCTGCCGCGCCGCGCGGCCGATCACAGCGTCGATCGAGGCGATCGTGTCGCGCTCGGTCTGCGTCTTCGGCCGGCGCTCGATGGTCACGTCGTCACGGCGCACGATCTCGCCGCGGCCGACGCTGCGCGCCATGATGACGGCGGGGATGGTTGGCAGCGCCGTGCCGGTCCAGCGCATCGGCCGCTGTCCGGGATATTCGAGCTGCGCGTCGAAACGGCCGGTGCGCGCGTCGTAGCCCAGTTGCAGCACGCGCGGTTCGGCGCTGGCCGACGGCTCGATGTTGAAGCTGCGCGGTTCGCGCTCGAAGGTGACGGCGATGTCGTCGATCTCGCCGAGCGTATAGGCCTGGCCGAGCAGCCGGGCGATGGTCTTCTGGATGTCGCGGCCGGAAATCATGTGGCTCGGCCGCGTCACCGTCACGTCGACGATTCCACGGGTGTCGAGGCCGATGATGGCGTGGCTGCGCACGGCATCGGCGACGCTCGCTGCGCTCACCGTGCCGCTCTGGCCGAGATTGGGCGCGCGGAAGATCGGGATATCGGCGACGATGCCGGCATTGTCGATCAGATCGCCGATGCGCACGAGATCGCTGGTGACGGTGGCGCTGGCCTTGAGCACCGGCCGCGCCGGCTCCGCCGCGGCGGTGGCGGCGAGGGCGGTGAGGGTGAGCGTCGCGAGAGCGATGATGCGGATCATGATGGCCTCAGCGCATCAGTTGCGAGGTGGATTGCAGCATCTGGTCGGCGGCCGAGATCACCTTGGCGTTCATCTCGTAGGCGCGCTGCGCGGCGATCAGATCGGAGATTTCGCTGACCGCTTCGACGTTGGCCTGTTCGAGATTGCCTTGCAGCAGATTGCCGAAGCCGTCGACATTCGGCGTGCCGTTCTGCGGCGCGCCGGAGGCGGGGGTTTCCAGATACAAGTTATCGCCGATGCCCTGCAGGCCGGCCTTGTTGACGAACATCGACAGTTCGATCTGGCCGAGCGTCGACGGCGTGGTCTGGCCCGGCAGCGTCGCCGAGACCTGACCCTGCGCGTTGATCGCCACCGACTGCGCATTCTGCGGAATCGTGATCGCCGGCTGCACCAGATTGCCTTGTGCGGTGACGAGACGGCCTTGCGAGTCGAGTTCGAACGAACCGTCGCGGGTATACGCGGTGCGGCCGTCCGGGAGCAGGATCTTGAAGAAGCCTTCGCCGCGGATCGCGACGTCGTAGTCCTTGCCGGTCTGCACCGGCGTGCCCTGCGTCATCAGGCGCGGCGTGCCGACGGTCTTGACGCCGGAGCCGAGCTCGATGCCGGCCGGCAGCTGGTTGCCCTGGTTCGAGGTCTGCGTGCCGACGCGGCTCACATGCTCGTAGAGCAGGTCCTGGAATTCCGCACGTTGGCGCTTGTAGCCGGTGGTGCGCATGTTGGCGATGTTGTTGGAGATGACCTGAACGTTGAGTTCCTGGGCCATCATTCCGGTCGCGGCGGTGTGGAGAGCGCGCATGGCGTGTCAGTCCTTCAAGGCTCAGGCCGGAACGTCGGCGAGTTTCTGGATCGCCGACTGCCGCATGTCGCCTTGCTGCTGCAGCATCGCGGCGACCTGGGTGTAGCTGCGGGTGACTTCGATCATGCGCGTCATCTCGACGACGCTGCGCACGTTGGATTTCTCGATGGAGCCCTGAAGCACGCGGGTCTCCGTATCCGGCAGCGCCGGATTGTTGGCGGCTGTGGAGAACGCGCCGTCGCCGTCCTTCTGCAGTTGCTGCGGGCGGTTGAAGCTGACCACGCGCAGCCGGCCGCGCAGCGACGAGGCTTGCGATTGGGAACCTTCCTGCACGCTGATGGTGCCGTCCTGCGCGATCATGATGTTGCGGTCGGTCGGCTGGAACCGGATCGGGCCGCTGTCGCCGAGCACCGGATAGCCGCTGGCGGTGACGAGCTCGCCCTGGGCGTTGAGCTGCAGCGCGCCGTTGCGGGTGTAGCGCTCGCCGCGCGGTGTCTGCACCACGAAGAAACCCTTGCCCTGCACGGCGATGTCGAGCGGATTGCCGGTCTGCTCGACGGTGCCCTGGCCGAGGTCGTGCCAGGTGGCGCGGTCATGGACGAAGCTGATGCGGTTGCTGGTCACCGCGGCGCGCGCCGTCGGCGAGAGGAATTCCTCGAAAATCGCGCCATCGGCCTTGTACCCGCTGGTGTTCATGTTCGCGATATTGTTCGAGACGACGTCGAGCTCACGCTGGAGCGCGACCTGACGCGACAATCCGATCAGCAGAGTATTCTGCATCGATCTCTCCCCTCACCGGCGAGGAGCCCTCCCAGGCTCCGCTGCCGTCGTGTGGCCCATGGTTCTCCCAAACCGGCGGGCCGCGCTCTCAGCCTTGCAGGGGGCGTGCCAACCGGGAAGATCAATAAAAATCAATGGGATAGGGGTTTGCGAGGACGGCCGCGGCCGGGCAAAGGGCGCAGGCGGGCAAGTCCGACCCGGCAGATTCTGCCGGGTTTAAAGGAACCGTTAACCATAGCCGCCTAGGGTCGACGCTGTGTGCAGGGGGCGCACGCGCGGTGATGGGTCGACACGCCGCGCCATCCGTTGATGAGACAGGGGCGCCAGAATGGCAGCGAAAGCGCAGACCGCGGACGGCATTGACGGCGACGAAGGCGCGGCGTCCTCCGGCAAGGCTGCAGGCAAAGCCAGCGGCAAGGCCGGTCTGATGTCCAAGCTGCTATCGAAGAAGATGCTGATGATGATCGGCGGCGCGGTGCTGCTCGTCGGTGGAGGCACCTTCGGTTACACGAAATTCTTCAAGCACCACGAGGAGCCGAAAGAGAAGCCCGTGGCGGTGAAGCCGGCGACCTTCGTCGACATGCCCGACGTGCTGGTCAATCTGTCCACCGCCAACACCGACCGGCCGCAATATCTCAAGGTCAAGGTCGTGCTCGAATTGCCGGAAGCCGAGCTGATCCCGAAGATCCAGCCGCTGATGCCGCGCGTCATGGACCAGTTCCAGACCTATCTGCGCGAATTGCGGCCGACCGATCTGGAAGGCTCCGCCGGCCTTTACCGGCTCAAGGAAGAACTGACGCGGCGGGTCAATGCTGCGATCACGCCGTACAAGATCAACGCCGTGCTGTTCAAGGAAATCGTCGTCCAGTAGCCGCCGCAATTTAGCGACCTCGCCGACTTTTCACGCAGACGCTTAGAACACTCGTCCAGAACACCCATCCATGGCGCAGAAAGAACAGATCGATCAGGATGCCCTCGCCGCGGAGTGGGGGCTTGCGCTCGAAGCCGACGGCGACAGCCCGAAGGACGCGGATCAGACGACCGCGCCCGGCGAGGACGCAGCCGCCGCGCAATGGAGCACGATGGTCGACGATGGCGCGCTCAATCAGAAGGGCGGCGCCGAACGTATTCTCAATCAGGATGAGATCGACAGCCTGCTGGGCTTCAGCCTGTCGGACATCAACATCAACGACAATTCCGGCATCCGCGCGATCATCGACTCGGCGATGGTCTCCTACGAGCGCCTGCCGATGCTGGAAATCGTCTTCGACCGTCTGGTGCGGCTGATGACGACGAGCCTGCGCAATTTCACCTCCGACAACGTCGAAGTTTCGCTCGACCGCATCACCTCGGTGCGGTTCGGCGACTATCTCAACTCCATCCCGCTGCCGGCGATCCTCGCCGTGTTCAAGGCGGAGGAGTGGGAGAACTTCGGGCTGTTCACCGTCAATTCCAGTCTGATCTATTCGATCATCGACGTGCTGCTCGGCGGTCGTCGCGGCCAGTCCTCGATCCGCATCGAGGGACGCCCCTATACGACGATCGAAACCAATCTGGTGAAGCGGCTGATCGAGATCGTGCTCGCTGATGCCGAGCTCGCGTTCAAGCCGCTGTCGCCGGTGCGCTTCAACATCGATCGGCTGGAGACCAATCCGCGCTTTGCGGCGATCTCGCGTCCCGCCAATGCCGCTATCCTGGTGCGCCTGCGCATCGACATGGAAGACCGTGGCGGCAATATCGAACTGCTGCTGCCCTACGCGACAATCGAACCGATCCGCGCCGTGCTCTTGCAGATGTTCATGGGCGAGAAGTTCGGCCGCGACCCGATCTGGGAAGGCCATCTCGCCACCGAGATCGGCCAGGCGGCGATCGGTGTCGACGCCGTGCTCTACGAAGCCAATCTGCCACTGCGGCAGATGATGAATCTCAAGGTCGGCGACACGCTGCCGCTCGAGATCAAACCGGATTCGCTCGTCACCGTGCGCTGCGGCGACATCACGCTCACCGAAGGCCGGATGGGCCGGGTCGGCGATCGCGTCGCGGTGCGGGTGGCAAAACCCCTGCGCAAACCCAAAACCACCTTCGCGATGTTCGAGAAGGCGGACGAAACGAACAACCGGATGGATCCGCAATGACGCACGTCTTCGGTTTCGCGATCGAAAGCATGGTCGCGGTGCTGCTGCTGCTCACCATTCTCTATTGTGTGCGGCTCAACAAGCAGTTGCGCATGCTCAAGGCCGATGAGCAGTCGCTGCGCGCGACGATCGGCGAACTTGTCACCGCCACGGAGATCGCCGAGCGTGCCATTGCCGGCCTCAAGGTCACGGCGAGCAGCACCGACCAGACGCTGGGCCAGCAACTCGCCAAGGGCGACCTGCTCTCTGCCGAACTCGGCAAGCAGATCGACGCTGCCGATGCGCTGATGCGCAAGCTCGCCGGCATCGTCGCGGTATCGCGTCCTGCCGCCGCGGCGGCAACGGCGCAGCCGCAACAGGCGACGCTGCCTGACGCCAACAGCATGGCGGCGGCCGCCGCCGCCTTTGCCGAGCGCGCGCGGCTGCGGCTTGCCACCGGGAAGGCCGCCTGACGATGTCGCTTCTGCGCGAAGTCCGGTTGATCCCGATCGTCCTGGTGGCGGCCGGCGGATTGTTCGTGCTCAAGACCGCGGGCCTCGTGCTCGACGGCGGTTACACACTCGGTGAACGGCTCGCTGCGCGCGGGCCCGATCAACTCCGGATCACCGCAGCGCCGACGACGGTAGCGGTCACTGCGCCGGCGTCGTCATCACCGCGTCCCCCGTCACAGTCGTGGGCTTCCGAGGTGTTCAATTTTCCGGACGTGACCGGCTCGGTGCCCGATGCCCCCAAGGGTGCCGCGTCCGACCTGCCGCTGAAAGTCAGCAAGACGCCGCCACCGCCGGAGCCAAAGCCGGACAAGAACGGCGTGATGCCGCAGCAAGGACCGTCGCCGGGCGAGCGAGCGGTGCTCGAACGGCTCGGCGACCGCCGCCAGGAAATCGAAACGCGCAATCGCGAAGTCGACATGCGCGAAAGCCTGTTGCAGGCGGCCGAGAAGCGCGTCGACGCCAAGGCTGCCGAACTGCGTGATCTGGAAGAGCGGATCGGCAGTACCGTCAAGAAACGCGAGGAAGCGGACGCCACACGCTTCAAGTCGATCGTCTCCATGTATGAGAGCATGAAGGCGAAGGATGCCGCGCGCATCTTCGACCGTCTCGACATGAAGATCCTGGTCGAGGTCGCGTCGCAGATGAATCCGCGGCGCCTGTCCGATGTGCTGGCGGCGATGTCGTCGGAGCAGGCGGAAAAGCTTACCGTCGAACTGGCCATGCGCGCCGGCAGCCAGCCCGGAAAGCCGAATCCCGCCGATCTGCCGAAGATCGAAGGCAAGTCGGGCGGCTAAGGTCGGGCGGTTCAGTCGGGCGGGTGAGGGCGACGTGGTTCTGCTCCCTTGGCTTCCGCTTCTCTCCTGCTGATCAAAAATCCCATTTTGGGGCAAATCGGAAGACGGCGGTGGAGGCACGGCCACCAGCGGTTGCACGGTTAATCCCGCTTTAAATGCCTGCCGGTACTGTCCATGCCCTAGACCTGCGGATTTGGGCCTGCGTATCGGGCCGGCGTGAGTTGAGCGTATGCGTGCGTATTCGATGGGTATCGGCGCGGCCGTGCGGCACGCTGCCTTCGTGACCGTGGCTGCCGTGTCGCTGCCGGCGGCCGGGCCCGCCATCGCGCAATCGATGGCGCAATCCGGCGCTCCACCTCAGTCCATCGCCGCGCTTCTGGATGCGACGGCAAACGAGCCGGTGAAGGGCGAGGTCTCGGTCAATACGTCGGGCGGCTATGCCCGCATCGTGTTCCGGATGGCCGAACCGCTGGATGCCAATGTACGGCTGTCCGGCAATATCCTGATCATCAATTTCTCCAAGCCGATCGTGGTGCCGATCGACAATCTCAGCGCGGGCGCGCGCGATTATATCGGCGTGGCGCGGCGCGACCCCGACGGCATGGCGTTGCGCATCGCGCTCAAGCAGAAGGTCGACGTCAACAAACAGCTCGCCGGGGAGCGCATCTATTTCGATCTGCTGCCGCCGACCTGGACCGGCGTGCGGCCGGGGCTGCCGCAGGAAGTGGTGGAAGACCTCGCGCGCCGCGCCCAGGAAGCGGAGCGCAAGCTGCGCGCGCAAATGCCTGCCGTGCCGGCGGTGCCGACCATCCGCGTGAAAGTCGGCACGCAGCCGACCTTCACCCGTTACATCTTCGAAATGCCGCCCGGCGTGTCGGTGAACACCGAGCGGACCAGCGAACTGCTGCGGCTCAAGTTCTCGAGCCCGATCAATTTCGATCTCGCCGATACTCGCGACGGCATGCCGGCGATCTTGTCGGGAATCGATAGCGATCTCGATCAGGATTTCGTCGCGGTGAATTTCCATCTCGCGGGGCCGGCGGAGCTGCGCAGCTTCCGCGAGGATCGCAACATCATCGTCGATGTCGGCACCAAGCCGGGCAAAACCGTTGCGGCGAAAGAGGCGAAACCCGCATCCGGTCCGGCGATCCAGGCGCCCGAGACGATCCCGGCCAATTCCGCCGCGGACCCGAAAACAGACCCGAAAACAGCCGGCGCGAAAGCGGACGCCAAATCCGAACCGAAGCCGGACACGCGGTCGGAGATAATGCCGGACAGCAAACCGGAGACGAGGGCTGACGTTCCGCCTGTCACTCCGCCGGTGGCACCGGTCGTCGCGCAGGCGGAGCCCCGCGATGCGCCACGCGATCAGCCGCCGGCTCCTGCCGCAGCCCCGGCGCCGGTCAATCCGCTGGATCTTCCGTCGGCGCCGCCGGAACAACAGCAGACCGCCGTCGCGCCGCCGCCTGCACCGAAGCCCGCTGCGGCACCGGTCGAATCCGCAACCAGGATCGAGACGGCCGAGACCAAATCCGTCGCCAAAGCCGAGCCGAAAGTGGGCGGTCCCGCGCCGGCGGCATCGTCGTCGGTCGTGCGGGTCGACATGGACGGTGGGGCGGACGCGGCCACCGCCACGTTCCCGTTTGCCGCGCCGACGCCGGCCGCAGCCTTTGTGCGCGCCGATACGTTATGGATGGTGTTCGACACCGAGCGCGCAATCGATGCTGCCGCCATCGAGCAGTCGCCGATGGTGCGGCAGGCGGCGGTGACGCGCCCGCAGCCGGATGTCGCGGTGCTGCGCGTCAAGCTCGATCGGCCGCGCGCGTTCTCGTTGCAATCCGCGGGCCCTCACTGGGTGCTGTCGATCGGCGACAAGGCGGTGACGGCGTCGCAGGACATGCCGGTTGCGCGCAATACCGGCAACCCGCAGCGCGCGTCGATCACCATTCCGTTCGAAAATCCGCGCAGCGTGCACCAACTGATCGATCCGGAGCAGGGCGATACGTTGCTCGCCGTCACCGGTCTCGGCCCTGCACGCGGTCTCGGGCGAACGCATCATTTCGTCGATCTGCGTGCGCTTGCATCGATCCATGGCGTCGTCGTGCAGCCGCTCGCCGACGACGTCAGCGCCGATCTCGGAGGCGACAAGATCGTCATCGGCCGGCCGAACGGTCTGGTGCTGTCGAACGCAGTCAGCCAGAGCGCCGCCGCTGCGTCGCGCGGCGTTGCGCTCGATCCGCAGCTCTGGGGTTTCGACCGTCAGGCCAACTTCCTCAACCGCCAGACCGAGCTGATCGACCGTGCCGCCGCGCTGCCCGCCGGCAAGCGTCAGCCGGCGCGGATCGACCTCGCGCGGTTCTATCTCGCCCGCGATATGTATCCCGAAGCGAAAGCGGTGCTAGATCTCGCGTTGAAAGACGACAAGCCGAGCGAAAACGACATCACCGGCGTCGTGCTGCGCGCGGTCGCCAATGTGATGATGGTGCGGCCGGACGATGCGCTGAAGGATCTCAGCCATCCGCTGGTCGGCAAGCAGCATGACGCGCCGGTTTGGCGCGCGGTCGCGCTCGCCGAGCAGGGCCATTGGGAAGCCGCGCATGACGTGTTCAAGGGCGCGATGGGCACCATCGCCAGCCTGCCGATCGAATTGCAGCGTCAGGCGTTGCTGAAGGCGGTGCGCGCTGCCGTCGAGGTCAAGGATTTCGCCGGTGCCGGCAAGGTGCTCGACGAATTCAACATGGTCGGTCTGCCGCCGGAGCTGGAGCCGGCCATCGCGGTGCTGCAAGGCCGCATCGCCGAAGGTCTCGACATTCCGACCGATGCCTTGCGGTTCTATCAGACCGCGGCGGAAAGTACCGATCGCGAAGCCGCGGCGCAGGGCCGCCTGCGTGTGCTCGCGCTGCGTTACGGCAAAGGCGAGATCGCCCGCAACGACATGATCGCCGAACTGGAAACCCTGACGGCGATCTGGCGCGGCGACGAAACCGAGGTCGAGGGCCAGCAATGGCTGGCGCGGCTTTACACCGAGGAGAACCGCTATCGCGATGCGTTTCGGGTGATGCGCGCCGCCATCACCGCGCATCCGAATGCGCGGGCCACACGGTTGATCCAGGACGGCGCGGCCGCGACCTTTGAGAGCCTGTTCATCGGCGGGCGCAGCGACGCGCTGCCGCCGGTCGAGGCGCTCGGCCTGTTTTACGATTACCGTGAGCTGACGCCGATCGGACGGCGCGGCGACGAGATGATCCGCCGGCTTGCGGACCGGCTGGCGTCGGTGGAGCTGTTCGAGCAGGCCGCGGAACTGTTGCAGCATCAGGTCGACAATCGTCTGCAGGGCGCGGCGCGCGCGCAGGTCGCGACGCGGCTCGCGGTGATCTATCTGATGAATCGCCAGCCGGTTCGCGCGCTGACGGCGCTACGCACGACCCGGATCGGCGATATGACCACGCAATTGCGCACGCAGCGTCTGCTGATCGAGGCGCGGGCCCTGGCGGATGTGGGCCGTGGTCCGGTTGCGCTCGAAGTGATCGAGAACATGCAGTCGCCTGAAGCAACGCGCCTTCGCGCCGATATTCTCTGGGGCGCCAAACGCTGGGCCGAAGCCGGCGAACAGTTCGAGCGCCTGATCGGCAACCGCTGGAAGGACTTTGCGCCGCTCAGTCCCGACGACCGTCAGGATGTGTTGCGCGCGGCGGTTGCCTATTCGCTCGCCAACGAGACCATCGGTCTTGGCCGGTTGCGCGAACGGTTCGCGGCGAAGATGAAGGACAGTCCCGACAACGCCGCGTTCGAGATCGCGACCGGCCCGCAGGGTGCACTCGATCCGGAATTCGGCAAGGTGGCGACGAGCGTTGCGTCCTACGACGCGCTGACCCGGTTCCTCGCGGTGCTGCGCGAGCGCTATCCGGATACGGGTGCGTTCGCGCGGCCGTTGCCTGATGGACCTGCCACGCCGCAGCCGGCGCCTTCACCGTCGGCGCGTCGCGACGACCGCATGCGCACCGCGCAACGATAAGGTTTGCCGCTAGCCGCCGGCGCCGCTGTAGCTCTGGATCAGCGATCCGGCGACCAGGCTCCAGCCGTCCACCAGCACGAAGAAGATCAGCTTGAACGGCAGCGACACCACGACCGGTGGCAGCATCATCATGCCCATCGACATCAGCACCGATGCGACGACGAGGTCGATGATCAGGAACGGCAGGAACAGCAGAAAGCCGATCTCGAAGGCGCGCTTGAGCTCCGAGATCATGAACGCCGGAATGAGGATGCGCAGCGACATTTGCTCGGGTGAGGCGGGTGCCGGCTGTCCCGACATATCGACGAACAGCTTGAGATCCTTGTCGCGCACGTTCTTCTGCATGAAGGCGCGCAGCGGCTCGGACGAGCGCTCGAATGCCTGCTCCAGCGTAATTTCGTTGTTGGCGAGGGGTTTCAGGCCGACGTCGTAGACCTGCTGCAGCGCCGGCCCCATCACGAAGGCGGTGAGGAACAGGGCGAGCGAGACGATCACCGAGTTCGGCGGCGCGGTCTGCGTGCCGAGCGCGGTGCGCAGCAGCGACAGCACGACGACGATCCGGGTGAAGGACGTCATCATCACCAGGATCGACGGTGCGAGCGACAGCACCGTGAGCAGCGCGATCATCTGGATCGCACGCTCGGTGACGCCGGTCCCCTGACCGAGATTGATGGAAATATCCTGCGCGGCGGCTGGAGCCACCGTCAGAAGAAGCGCTACAGCGGCTGCGAGGACGCAGCCGCCCGCGCGATGTCGACGAGTCATTGTTTGGTGGCGGGACGCCCTAACAAACTCGCCATCTCCTGTTCGAGATTATCGTAGATCGCGTTCGTCGCCGGCTTGGCGGATTTGGCTTTCGATTCGGCCGGCTTTGATTCGGAGGCCACCATATCGGAAGTCGACGGCTGAGGCACCTTGACCTCAACGGATCTCGGCGCCGCAGGCGCGACGCCCGGCGCCTTGACGTCGGGCGCTTTGACCTCCGGCGCTTTCGGCGCGGCCGAAACGGCGAGCGGATCGGTCACCGGCGGGCGACCTTCGGCCTGCGGCGGACGGCGTAGCGCGGCTTCGAGCCGTGAGGCCATTTCCGCGAGATTGTGGTCGGCAGCGCGCGGTGCGGGCTCCGGCTCGCGCAAGGAGGGTTCGCGCACGACAGGTTCGCGCGCGGTCGGCTCGAACTTCGGCGTTTCGAATTTTGGCGTTTCGAATTTTGGCGGCTCGCGGAAGGCCGGCTCACGCACCGTAGGCTCACGCGGCGCCACGTCGCGGACCGGCTCGACCATCGGCGTCGGTCCAGGAC
>JAEWJH010000108.1 GCA_023386635.1 Pseudomonadota bacterium | reverse complement strand
GTTCAAGCTGGTCGAGCCGTAGCGCTACTTCGACCATCGGCACACGCCGATGGTCGCGCCTCTCTCTGAGCCTCATGGTGAGGAGCGCCCGTCAGCGCGTTTACGCGCATCTTCGACGCGCTATGGGATCGCGTCTCGAACCATGGGGCGAGCGTTGTGTCGGGGCCGCCTCGTCCTTCGAGACGCCGCCGGCGCCTGTCATCGGGCCGCGCTTGCGCGGACCCGTTGGGCGGCTCCTCAGGATGAGGCGGAGTGAATACCTCAGCCCATCCCGACGGACTTCAAATAATTGTACGCCTGGATGATTTCGACGAGACGGTCCTCGGTCGAGCGGTCGCCGCCATTGACGTCCGGATGATGGCGCTTCACCAGTTCCTTGAACCGCGCCTTCACCTGCACCGCCGACGCTTCGATCTCCAGCCCCAGTGTGTCGAATGCCTTGCGCTCGGCATTGCGGATGGTGCGCCGCTCCACCTTCGGCTCGGCCTGGGTGTGCGCTTTCTGCTCGTGGAAGACACCGAACGGATCGGCCGACGCGCGCAACTCTTCAGCAGCGCTGCGCTTGCCGCGCTTGCCGGTGCCCATTTTCCAGGTCGGGCGATGGCCGGTGAGCGCGTCCTTCTGATAGGACAGCACCGCATCATCCTTCATGCCCTGGAAGAAATTGTAGTTCTGGTTGTATTCGCGCACATGCTTCATGCAGTAGCGCCAATACTCGTTCTCGCGGCCGCGGCCCTTGGGCGCCTTGTGGGTGCCTTGCTCCTTGCACCCCGCCCATTCGCACGTCGGGCCCGGCGCCTTGGGGCGCCGATCCTGCGAGGGTTTCACGCGGATTTTATCGAAGATCGGGGAGTCGAATTTCATGACCGTTCATTATGCAAAAGGAGGCGACCGCAACGCAAGGTCTTGACTCCTGCCCGACGCGAACAGGTGGCTTGCGTCATCGCGGTTTAATCAAAAAAATCTTACGCAACGACGGATCGCTCCGGCCTTTTTTGACACCATTGACGCTGACGCCTGCCGTCCGTTAAGCGACAGCATGCGCACCGCCGATCTGATGACCGATAAATTGACCCGGGCTTTCGCCCCGCAGAGCCTCGCCGTCGAGGACGAGTCCCACCTGCACGCAGGTCATGCCGGACACCGGCCGGAAGGTCAAACCCATTACCGCGTCTATATTGTGTCGGAGGCCTTCGTCGGAAAGAGCCGGCTGGAGCGCCATCGCATGATCAATGCGACGCTCGCCTCCGAACTCGCGGGCGGCGTCCACGCGCTCGCGATCCATGCCGCCGCGCCGGGCGAGAACCACCCCGGCCCGAAACCACGCTAACGTCTCGCTCTCCGAAAAAGTGAGAGGCGCCTGCGGGCAACAGGCGCCTCTCCTACAAAGCCGGGCGCGGTTCCGGCCTTGCCTTCCGGTCGTGGTCAGACAGAGCCACGCCGGGAACGGAATGGTTTGCTCTAGTTCACCAGCACCGCCCCCGGCGTCGGAACGATGCTCGGCATCGCGAACAGTGGCATGTCCGACAAATCGTAGTGCACGGTCACCGAGAACACGCCGCTGGTCGGATCGGTGCGGGTGCTGTCGAGCGTCAGGTACCGCGCCGACAACAGCGGGTAAGCACCGATATTTCCGTCGATATAGCCGCGCGCGAGCGCGTTGCGTTCGTCATCCGTTATGCCGGACACTGATGCACGCGCCGCCTCGGCGACCAGTTGCTGCACGCCATGCACCACGGCCAGATAACTGCCGTAGGTGATCATTCCGAACAGCAGCATCACGAACACAGGAACGACGATCGCGAATTCGATCGCCGACGTGCCGCGATGACAGGAGCGAAGCGAAATCAAGAGTGACGGAATGAACGATTCGACGCGCATGCCGTCAGGATGCGTCCCGCCTGTCGCAAACCCGGTAAACGACGAACGGGGGATCGCCGGCACCCTTAGAGTTTTTGCGATTCCATCACGAACGCTGATGCGCGTTCGCGCCGGCGGGACGACGGCGCCGATTCGCACACCGCGACCGGCTTGCGCACCGCTTCCACCAGCACATCAAGCACGCGCGAAAATCGGTGCGGCCCGGCGTCGGGACGGATGAACACGCCGATGTCGAATGGCGGCAGCGCCGGCAGAAAATGTTCGCGAGCGGCCTTTATCGTCTGGTCGGCCAGCCGGGCCGGCGCGACCAGATAGCCGAAGCCGTTGCGTACCGCCGCGAGGCGCGCGCTCCAGTCCGCAGCCGTGAATGCGGTGGCGTAGAGCTGGCCGGACTGATCGAGCGTCGCGATCGCGAGCTTGTGCACGAAGGATCCGCTGCTGCCGATCAGCGGGATCGGTTTGCCCGGACTCAGCAGGAAATCGCGCGCGCACAGCCAGCCGAGCGGCTCCTGCCAGCGGATCGAAGCAAGACCGGGCGCCGTCGGCGCGCCCACCGGCAACACCGCGAGATCGACGTAGCCGTTCGCGAGCCGCTGCCCCAGTTCCTGCGTACCGAGACATTCGATCACCGGCTGTTGACCGCGCTCCATGCCGGTCAACGCCGCGAGCAGCGGCGGCAAAGCGTATGCGGCGACGTCGCTGCACAAACCGATCCGCGTCGCCGCACGGTCCGGCTTCATCCGCGATTGCAGCAGGATCTGGTCGTTCATGGCGAGGATGCGCTGCGCGTAGCGCACCACCATCTCGCCGCAGGCGGTGATGCGCAGGCTGCTGCCGTTCTTCTCCAGCAGTTCCGCGCCGACGATCTGCTGCAACCTGCGGATTTGCGCGCTGACCGCCGGCTGGGTGAGCCGCTGCGCATCCGCTGCCTTGGTCAGAGTGCCGAGTTCACTCACCGTGACCAGGGTGCGCAGCAGTTCGATCGGGATGTTCGTGGAATCGTAGCGGCGATGCATGTCGGTCCTCGGGTTGCCGTCCGAATCAAAGACAACCTAAGGTAGCATTCAAAATTGATACCAGCAAAAGTTCGGCGGATTGAGCCGTTCAGGCGCCCGTCTGGGCTGCCCGCGAGATCGGCTCAATCCGCAACGACGTCAGGCGGTTACGCGTGCGCCGCAGCACCCGGAAGCGAAACCCGTAGAAAGTGAAGCTCTGCCCAGGCTCGGGGATCAACCGTGCTTCGTGAATCACGAGACCCGCAATGGTGGTCGCCTCCTCGTCCGGCAGATTCCAGTCCATCACCCGGTTGAGGTCGCGGATCGGCACCGCACCGTCCACATTCACCGAACCGTCCGGAAGGCGGCGCACGCCCGGCACGGCGACGTCGTGCTCGTCGGTGATATCGCCGACGATCTCCTCGATGATGTCCTCGAGCGTGACGAGGCCCATCACCTCGCCGTACTCGTCGACCACCAGTGCGAACGGCGTCTTGCGGCGGCGGAACGCAGCGAGCTGTTCCGACAACGGCCGGGTCTCCGGCACGAACCACGGCGCCGACATCAGCGCCGGAATGTCGACCTTGGCCGTGTCGCCATCAACCGCATGCAGCGCGCGCAGTAGGTCCTTGACGTGCACCACGCCGATGATGTTCTCCGGCTTCTCGCGCCAGAACGGCAGGCGCGTCACCGGCGCGGCGATCATCGCATTGACGATCGCCTCCGGCGGATCGTCGGCATTGATGGTCAGCATCTTGGTGCGGTGGACCATCACGTCCGAGACTTCGAGTTCGCGCAGATCGAGAATGCCGCCGAACATGTCACGGTCGCGCTTCTCCACTCCGCCTTCACTGTGCAGATAGTCGACCGCGCCGCGCAGTTCCTCATGCGCCGACAGGATCGACTGGTTCTCGCCGACGCGGATGCCGAACGGCAGCAGCAGGGTGCGCGAGATCGCCTCGATCGCCACCATGATCGGCCCGAGCAGCCGAACGACCCAGCTTACCGGCCGCGCCAGGAAAATCGCCAGCCGCTCCGGCGCGACGATCGCCGCGGTCTTCGGCATCACCTCGGCGAAGACGATGACGAGCACGCTCATCACCACCGTCGCGTACAGCACGCCGACATCGCCGAACCAGGCGAGCAGCAAGCCGGTGGTCAGCGTCGACGCGCCGATATTGGCAATGTTGTTGCCGACCAGCATGGCGCCGATCAGCCGCTCGCGCGCATCGAGCAGGCGGCGCACCAGCCCGGCCTTCGGCTGCCCCTGCTTCTGCAGGCGCGACAGACGCGCACGCGACGACGCCGTCATCGCCGTCTCGCTGGCGGAAAAGAAGGCCGACAGCAGCAGGCTGATCAGAACGACGCCAAGCGAAAGCCAATCAACCAGCGTCATCGTTGAGCCAGTATCTCCGCGAGGAATGCGCGCACATCGGCCGGATCGACATCGGGTACGACGAACGCCTGGCCGATCTCGCGGACCAGAATGAAGGTGAGCTTGCCGCGCTTTACTTTCTTGTCTTGCGCGATCAATTCCATCAGCCGGTCCGCGTCGGGCAGCGGCCCGCGCAGATCGCCGAGTTTGGTCGGCAACCCGACCGCCGCAAGATGGCGCACGACCCGTTCGGTCAGCGCCGGCGCGATCAATCCGCAGCGCGCGGAATAGCCGAACGCCAGCACCATGCCGAACGCCACCGCCTCGCCGTGCAGCAGACGATCGGAGAAACCGGCCGCCGCCTCGAACGCATGACCGAAAGTGTGCCCGAGATTGAGCAGCGCGCGTTCGCCGCTCTCACGCTCGTCGCGGGCGACGATCCCCGCCTTGCCGCGACAGCACACCGCGATCGCCTCATCGCGCGCGGGCGTGCCGGCAAACACGTCCTGCCAGTGCGTCTCCAGCCACGCGAAAAACTTGGCATCGCCCAGCAACCCGTATTTCGCCATCTCGGCATAGCCGGCGGCGAAGTCGCGGCGCGGCAGCGTATCGAGCACCGCGGTATCCGCCACCACCAGAACGGGCTGGTGAAACGCGCCGATCAGATTTTTGCCATGGCGCGAGTTGATGCCGGTCTTGCCGCCGACCGACGAATCCACCTGCGCCAGCAAGGTTGTCGGCACCTGCACGAAATCGAGCCCGCGCCGGATGCAGGACGCGGTAAAGCCGGCAAGATCGCCGATCACGCCGCCGCCGAGCGCGATCACCAGATCGCCGCGCTCGAGCCGCAGCGCGAGGAATTCATCGCAGACGCGCTCGAAGGTCGAAAAGCTTTTCGAGCCCTCGCCCGCCGCGACGACGACACGCGACGAGGGAATATTCGCCGCCGTCAGCGCCGCCTCGACCGCAGCGAGATGCAGGCCCGCCACCGTCGCGTCGGTAAGGATCGCGGTCTTGGCGCCGGGCTTGAGGGCGGCGATGCGCTCGCCCAGCGTCGCCACCAGCCCACGGCCGATGACGATGTCATAGCTGCGCGCACCGAGCGCCACCTCGACGGTGATCGGGTTGCCGGTGCGCGCGGCGGTCATGGCGGCAGCGGTCATGACGCCGCTCCCGCCGGGACCGTTTCGTTCGCGTTCAGATGCGTCATCAGCGCCGCCACCACTTCATCGACAATCACCTCGTGCGGCTCCTCGCGCGACTGCACGATCAGATCCGCCTGCGCATAGACCGGTTCGCGCTCCGGCAACAGATCCTTCAGCCGGTCGGCCAGCGGCCGGTCGCCGCGGCGCTTGGTCCGCCGCAACAGCACGTCGAGATCGGCCTTGAGCCAGACCGAGACGCCTTTCTCGCGAATGAGGTCGCGGGTGCCCGCATTCATCACCGCGCCGCCGCCGGTCGCCAGCACCTGCGGCCCATCGTCGAGCAGGCGGGCGATCACCCGCGCCTCGCCGAGGCGGAACTCCGGTTCACCCCGGGTCGCGAAGATATCGGGAATGCGCATACCGGCCGCTTTCTCGATCTCGGTATCGGCATCGACAAACGGCATGCCGAGCCGGGCCGCCAGCCGCCGCCCGACCGAGGACTTTCCCGCGCCCATCATGCCGACCAGCACGACGGATCGACGCCCCAGCGCCTGCGCGATGCGGCGCTCCGTCTCATGGGGAGCACCCTCCGTCGCGCCGTCTTTATGAGGCGCTTGCGTTTTGTCCGATCCGGTCATCCGGCAGGGTCTTTCCAATCCTTACCCATGGTTCCATCATAATACGCCGGGCGATACAACCGGCGCTCGACAACCGGTCCGGGCGGGGCCAAACCGTGTCGGATCGCCCACAACCTGTGCTACCGGGTTCCATGATCTCCGATTCCCTTTTGCTTTGAGCGAGGTCCGGCATGCCCAGTCTGATCCGCTTCCTGTTCATCGTCGGCGTCATTGTCGGTATCGGCTACGGGATCGTGTTCGCGCTCGCCAACTTCGTTCCGCTCAAGCAGCGCGAGATCACCGTCACCGTGCCGCCGCAGAACTTCCTGAAGCGCTGAGATGAGCGCGGCCGCGCGCCCCAACGACACCCTGACGCGGCTGTTCCTCGACATGCTGGCAGCCGAGCGCGGCGCCGGCGCCAACACGCTCGATGCCTATCGTCGCGATCTCGCGGACCTTGCCGCGTTCCTCGGTACGCAGGGCCACGGTTTCGCCGACGCGACGACGCAGGCCCTGCGCGATTACCTCGCCGATCTCGCCGATCGCGGCTTCAAGAGCACCAGCGTCGCACGCAAATTGTCGGCGACGCGGCAGTTGTTCCGCTTCCTCTACGCGGAGGGTCACCGCGGTGACGATCCGGCCGCGGTGCTGGCCGGCCCGCGCCGCGGGCTGACGATCCCGAAAGTGCTGACCGTCGCCGAAGTCGACCATCTGCTCGCCACCGCGCGCGCGGCCGTCGACGAGGCGGAACAGCCCGGCGCGAAACTGCGCGCGATGCGGCTGATGTGTCTTCTTGAAGTGGTTTACGCCACCGGCCTGCGCGTCTCGGAGCTGGTGGCGCTGCCGGCCGCCGCCGCGCGCAAGGATCAGCGGATGCTTGTGATCCGCGGCAAGGGCGGCCGCGAGCGCCTCGTGCCGCTCAACGACGCCGCGCGCAAGAGCATGGCCGCCTATCTGGCGATGCTGCCCGAGGAGACCGCAAAATCGAAATGGCTGTTTCCGTCATTCGGCGATAGCGGCCACCTGACGCGCCAACATTTCGCCCGCGACCTGAAGACGCTCGCCGCCCGCGCGGGCATCGCCGCCGCGCGCATCAGCCCGCATGTGCTGCGGCATGCGTTCGCCAGTCACCTGCTGCACAACGGCGCCGATTTGCGGATCGTGCAGACGCTGCTCGGCCATGCCGACATCTCGACCACGCAGATTTACACCCACGTGCTCGAGGATCGGCTGAAGAGCCTGGTGCGCGACCTGCACCCGCTCTCGGACAAGTAGCGGCGCGCGACTCTCCCCCTTCGCCAAATCCGACCCCGCGTGCTAGGAAATTCCGCACGCTCCGACCGGTCTGCGTCCCATCCTGCTTCCCGCATCCTTTCCTATGCCGAAATCGCCATCGCTCAAGACCTTCCGCCGCATCGTCATCAAGGTCGGCTCGTCGCTGCTGGTCGACAGCGCCGCCGGCCGGATCAAGCGCGCGTGGCTGACCTCGCTCGCCGAAGACATCGCGCAACTGCACAAGGACAAGCGCGACGTGCTGGTCGTGTCGTCGGGCTCGATCGCGCTCGGCCGTGCGGTGCTCAAGCTGCCCGCCGGGCCGCTGAAGCTCGAGGAGAGCCAGGCCGCCGCCGCCGTCGGCCAGATCGCGCTGGCGCGCACCTGGTCGGAAGTGCTGGGCGCACACGACATCACTGCCGGTCAGGTGCTGGTCACGTTGTCGGATACGGAAGAGCGCCGCCGCTATCTCAATGCGCGCTCGACCATCAACCGCCTGCTGAAATGGCGCGCGATCCCCGTGATCAACGAGAACGACACGGTCGCGACCAGCGAGATCCGCTTCGGCGACAACGACCGGCTCGGCGCGCGCGTCGCTACCATGGTCAGCGCGGATCTGTTGATCCTGCTGTCGGACATCGACGGGCTGTACGACAAGCCGCCCGGACCGAACCGCGACGCCAAGCTCATCCCGCTGGTGGAGCGCATCACGCCGGAGATCGAGGCGATGGCGGGCGTGTCGCATTCCGCCACCGCGCGCGGCGGCATGATTACGAAAATCGAAGCGGCGAAGATCGCCACCACCGCCGGCACGCATATGGTGATCGCGCCGGGGCACGTGAAAAATCCGGTGAGCAGCATCGGCAAAGGCGGCGTCTGCACCTGGTTCATGACGCCGGCCAATCCGGTGACCGCGCGCAAGAAGTGGATCGCCGGCTCACTCGAGCCGCGCGGCACGCTGATGATCGACGACGGGGCGGTCGCAGCGCTGCGCCGGGGCAAGAGTCTGCTCGCGGCCGGCGTTGTGCGCGTCGAAGGCCAGTTCGGCCGGGGCGACGCGGTGTTGATCCGCGGACCGGACGGCGCGGAGATCGGCCGCGGCCTGATCGGCTACGACGCCGACGAGGCGCAGGCGATCCGCGGCAAGGGCTCGGCCGACATCCTCACCATCCTGGGCGCTGGCGAACGCGCCGAGATGATCCATCGCGACGACCTCGTGCTCGGATGATGTCATGCTCGCGAGAGCGTGATGGGAACCAGACGCGGTTTCGCGCTTTGACGAAGCGCGACGCAGTTTGGACGGGCGCTTTAGGCGGGCGCCTAACCGGTGAAGGCGATTGACCGATCGCCCTTAAACCCCGGCCCCAGGGCCGGGGTTTTTGTGCGCGGAGCGTCACACACATCACGCCATTTAAAATGATCGGTCCAAAAATGGTTTGGGGAGCCAACCAGGGCTCCCCAAAGACAAACTCAACGCAACAGACGCAAACGCAACCTACGCAAACGCAACTGACACGACGCTTACGACGCGAAACGCAACACCCGGCGGACTCAAACACCAACAACGCCGGAACAACACGACTCGGCCAAAGGCCGACCTCAGGGCGGTTGACCACCCGACCGCGGCGAAATCAGGGCAACCTGTGGCGATGGGCCGAAAGTCGAACGGCGTTCTCCACAGTCTCTGAGGCCTTTAGCGGCGACGGGTCGGCCGCCGGCCCTGTGTCCCGCGTCCCGGCCTGGATTTGGCCGGCGCTGCGGGCAATTCCATCAAAGTTCCGTCGGGGAACTCGATATAGCGGGAGAAACCGCCGCCATGACGGCCCTCGACGATATACTTCGTGCCTTCGGGCAAACGGGCCGGAAGACGGCTTGGATACGCAGCCATGAGACCCTCCGCAGCTTTGGCAACCTTGGTTCGGCTGTAACCTTCGCGGGTCAATGTGTAAGGCGGACGACAGTTTCGCGGCGCCAGCGGGGCATGGCAGTTTATCCCCGCAATCCCCGTATTACCCCGGTCTCGCGGTGGTTCCAGCGACGTGATAGGAAACAGCCATTATGCAGCCGGCCGGACCTTGCGCGCGATGACGACCCCTCTCAAACCCATTGAAAACACAGGCGGATTGAACGCCGTGATGGGCGATCTCGGCCGCCAGGCGCGGGCCGCCGCGCGGGTGCTGGCGCTCGCGTCCGCGACGCAGAAAGACCAGGCGCTCGCGGCCATGACGCAGGCGATCCGCGACCAGCAGGCGGCGATTCTCGCCGCCAATGCCGAGGACGTCGCTGCCGCGAAAGCCGCGGGCATCTCCGGCGCCCTGCTGGACCGGCTCATCCTCGACGACAAGCGCGTCACCGCCATGGCCGAGGGCATCGACGTGATCCGCGCCTTGGCCGACCCGGTCGGCCATGTCACCGAGCGCTGGACACGGCCGAACGGCATGACCATCGAGCGCGTGCGCGTGCCGATCGGCGTCATCGGCATCATCTATGAGAGCCGCCCGAACGTCACCGCGGATGCCGGCGCGCTGTGCATCAAGGCCGGCAATGCCGCGATCCTGCGCGGCGGCTCCGACAGTTTTCAGTCGTCGCGCGCGATCCATGCGGCGCTCGCCGCCGGCCTGCGCGCCGCAGGTCTGCCCGAGGCGGCGATCCAGCTCGTCCCCACCCGCGACCGCGCCGCCGTCGGCATGATGCTCGCCGGTCTCGACGGCGCGATCGACGTGATCGTGCCGCGCGGCGGCAAGAGTCTCGTCGAGCGCGTGCAGGCGGAAGCGCGCGTGCCGGTGTTCGCGCATCTCGAGGGCGTCAACCATGTCTATGTCGACAAGGCCGCCGATCCGGACATGGCGATGACCATCGTGCGCAACGCCAAGCTGCGCCGCACCGGCGTCTGCGGCGCGGCTGAGACGCTGCTGGTCGACAAGGACGCGCCCGGGAACGAACTCAAGCAATTGGTCGACATGCTGCTCGACGCCGGCTGCGAAGTGCGCGGCGATGCCGCGACGCAAGCGGTCGACGCGCGCGTCAAGCCTGCGCGCGATGACGACTGGTCGACGGAATATCTCGACGCGATCATCGCCGCGAAAGTGGTCGACGGCGTCGACGGCGCGATCGCGCATATCGACCGTTACGGCTCGCATCATACCGATGCGATCGTCACGCAGGATCAGGCCGCCGCCGACAAATTTCTCAACGAAGTCGATTCCGCCATCGTGCTGCACAATGCTTCGACGCAATTCGCCGATGGCGGCGAGTTCGGCTTCGGCGCGGAGATCGGCATCGCCACCGGCAAGCTGCACGCACGCGGCCCGGTCGGTGTGGAGCAACTCACGAGCTTCAAATACCGGGTGCGAGGCACGGGCCAGATCCGGCCGTGAGTGTATTTCCACCTCATGCGCCGGGCCTGACCATCGGGCTGTTTGGCGGCACGTTCGATCCGCCGCATGACGCGCATCTGGGCGCGGCGCTGCTGGCGATGAAGAAGATCGGCCTCGATCGCGTGTGGTGGCTGGTCACGCCCGGCAATCCGCTCAAGGACACCAGCGGCCTCGCCCCCCTCGCGGAGCGCATCGCCGCCGCCAAGGCGCTGACCCATCATCCGCGCATCGACGTCACCGGGCTCGAAGCCGAGATCAAGACACGCTACACCTACGACACCGTCAATTATCTCGTGCACCGCTTTCCGCGGGTTCACTTCGTCTGGATCATGGGCGCGGACAATCTGCGCCACTTCCACCGCTGGCAGAAGTGGCGCCGCATCGCCAATCTGGTGCCGATCGCGGTGGTCGACCGTCTCGGCCCGAGCCTTTACGCGCCGGGCGGCGTCGCGGGTCAGGCGCTGGCGAGGTTCCGCGTTCCGGAATCCAAGCTGCGCAGTCTGCCCTATCGCAAGCCGCCGGCTTGGGCTTATGTGCACGGCCTGAAATCGCCGCTCTCGTCCACCGCGTTGCGTGCCCTGCGTCGCAAAGGCGACGACAAAAGCGGCGATGGCACCGACGCCGCCGAATCGCTATCCTGACGGCGGTTGTCGCCGTCGAACCGAGCGCGTTCAACAAGGACCGAACACCCTGTCCAAATCCACGCTTTCGCGGGCGAAGCAAAAAAAGCCCGCAACCGCTGCCAAACGCAGCCCGAAACCGAGCCGCCCCAAGACAGGCAGCGCCAAGTCAGGCACCAAGTCAGGCAGCACCAAGACGGGCAGCGCCAAGAAGACGGCCGCGAAGAAATCCGTCGCCGCGACACCGCCGAGCGCCGCCGATCTGCGCGCCGCGCAGGAAACCCTGCGCATCGTGCTCAAGAGCCTCGATGACATGAAGGCGGAAGACAGCGTGACGATCGACCTCGCCGGCAAGACCTCGATCGGCGACTACATGGTCGTGTCGTCCGGGCGTTCGCAGCGCCATGTCGCCAGCATTGCCGACGAGATCACCAGGAATTTGAAAAAAGCCGGTCGCAAGGGCGTGCACAGCGAAGGCAAGCAGATCGCCGACTGGGTGCTGATCGACGCGGGCGACGTGATCGTCCATGTGTTCCGGCCGGAGGTTCGCGCCTTCTACAACATCGAGAAGATGTGGTCGCAGCCGGAACGCGGCTCGGACTGAGCGGCCGGGCGGCCGTTACGGAGTTTGGCTGCGATGCGGATTCTCGTTGCCGCCATCGGACGATTGAAACAAGGTCCGGAAACGGAGCTGTGCGAGCGCTATCGCAAGCGCGCGATCCAGAGCGGCCGCGCGCTCGGCTGGCGCGACGTCGAAATCATCGAGATTCGCGAGTCGCGCGCCCAGGATGCCGAGCGTCGCATGGTCGAGGAATCGATCGCGCTCGCCAATGTGATCCCCGACCAGTCGGTCATGGTCCTGCTCGACGAGCGCGGCGAGAGCCTCGATAGCGCCGCCTTCGCCGGCCGGCTCGCGGCCTGGCGCAGCGAGGCGAATCCCGCGGCGACGTTTGTGATCGGCGGGGCCGACGGCCTCGCGCCGAGCCTGCGCCAGCGCGCGACCCTGCATTTGGCCTTCGGCGCCGCGACCTGGCCGCACCAGTTCGTGCGGATCATGCTATTGGAACAACTGTACCGCGCGGCAACGATTCTCGGCGGGCATCCGTATCATCGGGCCTAGCGGGCATTCGGAAAAGAACCGGATTTGGTCTTAATCCGGTCGGAATGGCGGCCTTAATGCTGCGCCGTGAACGGGGTGGATCGAGCGGAGACAGGGCTGGCGTGACGGCGATGCGGCGACAGATCAAGGCAAAAGCGCGATGCCGCCTGGCGGCTGTTGCGCTGCTGATCGCCGCGCCGGGAGCCGGCGCCTTCGCCCAGACCGCGCCTTCCAAAATCGACACGCTGGAACAGCGCGACCGCGATCTCGACGCGATCCGCACCGAACAGCGCAAGGCGACCGAAGCGCAAAGCGCGCTCGCCCGCGAGATCGAAACCATCGCTGCCGACCGGCGCAAGCTCAATGCCGACCTGATCGCCACGGCGGAGCGCATGCGCACGCTGGAAACGCAGATCGCTGCGACCGAAGCACGGCTGAAGCCGCTCGACGCGGACGAGGCGCGCATTCGCGGCTCGCTGGTGCAGCGACGCGCCGTGCTTGCCGAAGTGCTGGCGGCCCTGCAGCGGATCGGCCACCGGCCGCCGCCGGCTTTGATGACCGCGCCCGACGATGCCCTGCAGGCGGTCCGCACCGCCATCATGCTCGGCGCCGTGCTGCCGGAGATGCGGCAGGAAGCCGAGGCGCTCGCCACCGACCTCAAACGGCTGGCGACGCTGCGCACCGACATCACCCGCGAGCGCGAAACGCTGGCGCGCGACGCTGCCGCTCTGCCCAAGGAGCGCGACCGGCTCGCGCTGCTGATCGACCAGCGACAGAAAAATCAGGCCGAGCGCGAGAAAGAACTCGACGCCGAACGCGCGCGCGCCGGCGACCTCGCGCGCCAGGCGAGCGATCTCAAGGACCTGATCGCCAGGCTGGAGCAGTCCCTCAGCGGTCCGGCCCGCGCCGCCCGCGAGGCAGCCCGCAACGATCAGCGGCCGGAACTATCAGCTTTTCGTGATCCGGGACGCCTCGCCCCGGCCATCGCTTTTTCCACCGCCCGGGGAAAACTTCCGGTGCCGGTTAATGGCGTAAAATTGCGCGATTTCGGCGCATCCGACCCCTCCGGCAACACCGAAAAAGGTCTTTCGATCGCCACCCGCGCCGGGGCGCAGGTTACGGCGCCGGCGGATGGCTGGGTTGTGTATGCTGGACCCTTCCGCACTTATGGCCAACTCTTGATCCTGAATGCCGGCGGCGGGTATCATGTCCTGCTCGCGGGAATGGACCGGATTTCCGTCGAACTCGGCCAATTTGTTCTGACAGGGGAACCAGTTGCGGTGATGGGGAGCGGGTCGCAAGTCGCCGCGATCGTTGCCGCCGGGGCGAGCCAGCCGGTTCTCTATATCGAGTTTCGCAAGGACGGGGTTCCTATCGACCCGGGCCCATGGTGGGCCGCAAGCGATAGCGAAAAGGTTCGCGGATGATCATGCGCAAGACGACTCTGATACTGCTCGGTGCGGCTGCCGGTGCTGCCGTCACATTGATGTCGACGCAGCCGAAGCTCGTGCTGATGGGCTCGAGCGCAAAGGCCGCGGTCGCCGACACGTATCGTCAACTCAATCTGTTCGGTGACGTGTTCGAGCGCGTGCGCGCCGACTACGTCGAGAAGCCCGACGACAGCAAGCTGATCGAAACCGCGATCAACGGCATGCTGCAGGGTCTCGATCCGCATTCGAGCTACATGGATCCCAAGAGCTTCCGCGACATGCAGGTGCAGACGCGCGGCGAGTTCGGCGGTCTCGGCATCGAAGTGACGATGGAAGACGGGCTGATCAAGGTCGTTGCGCCGATCGACGACACGCCGGCGGCGAAGGCCGGCGTGCTCGCCAATGACATCATCACCAAGCTCGACGAAGACCAGGTGCAGGGCCTGACGCTCAACCAGGCGGTCGAGAAGATGCGCGGCCCGGTGAACACCAAGATCAAGCTCACCATCATGCGCAAGGGCCAGGACAAGCCGGTCGAAGTCTCGATCACGCGCGACATCATCCGCGTGCGTTCGGCGCGCTGGAACACCGAAGGCGATGACGTCGGCTATATCCGCCTTACGCAGTTCAACGAGCAGACCACCGAGGGCCTGAAGAAAGGCATCGCGGAAATCCAGAGCAAGATCCCCGAGAACAAGCTCAAGGGTTATGTGGTCGACATCCGCAATAATCCGGGCGGCCTGCTCGATCAGGCGGTGTCGGTGTCGGATGCGTTCCTGCAGAAGGGCGAGATCGTTTCCACGCGCGGCCGCAATGCCGAAGAGACGCAGCGGTTCAGCGCGCGCGCCGGCGACCTCACCAAGGGCAAGCCGATCATCGTGCTGATCAACGGCGGTTCGGCGTCGGCGTCCGAAATCGTCGCCGGCGCGCTGCAGGATCACAAGCGGGCGACGATCCTCGGCACCCGTTCGTTCGGCAAGGGCTCGGTGCAGACCATCATCCCGCTCGGCTCCGGCAACGGCGCGCTGCGGCTCACCACCGCGCGCTACTACACGCCGTCCGGCAAATCGATCCAGGCCAAGGGCATCGTGCCGGACATCGAAGTGATGCAGGACGTGCCGGAGGACCTCAAGGCGCGGACCGACACCAAGGGCGAAGCCTCGCTGCGCGGCCACCTCAAGGCGGCTGAAGGCCAGGAGGCGACCGGCTCGCAGTCCTACATTCCGCCGGATGCCAAGAACGACAAGGCGCTGAACATGGCCTACGACCTGCTGCGCGGCACGCAGGTGAACGCGGCCTTCCCGCCGAACAACAAGAGCGCGTCGGTTCCGAACTGACGCCGCGAGACTTCAATTGCCCGACGAATCGGGGCGGCCTATGGGCCGCCCCGATTGCGTTTGGAGGCCGTGTTAGACTCAAGGTCATGATTCGAACCCTGATTCGCAGCGGGATGATCTCGTGGACGACCTGAGTGCGCCGCTTGGCCAGAACCGGCCCCGGCGCGCCGCTGCCCGCTGGCTCGGAAAGCTCGGCCTCAACCGCATTCCCGTAACGCCGATTCAGGCGCTTGCGGGCGGCCTCGGGCTCGCGGTCGGCGCGGTCGCGCTCTGGGCCGTCGCGGTCGACGATCCGCTTGGCGGCGAGCCGATGGTGGTGGTCGCCGCCAAGACCGGCGGCTCCAACGTAACGGAATCGGCTGGCGCAGCCGATGCGACGGGCCAGCCACGCCGCTACGACGGGCCGGCGCCGGCCGCGACGCCACCGGCCGGCGCGCAAACGATCAACATCATCGATGGCGCCAGCGGCAAGAGCCAGCAGGTCGTCATTCCCGTCACCAATGCGGGCGGCGGCGCGGCGAGCGCACCGCCGGGCGACAAACATCTGCTGGAGAAAACCCGTCACGGCGACGTGCCGCGCATCGGCGCCGACGGTGTCCGTCCCTCCACCGCCTACGCGCGGCCGCTGGCGATCCCGCCCGGCAAGGCCGACGCGCCGCGCATCGCTCTGGTCGTCACCGGGCTCGGCATTTCCACCAAAGCGACCAACGATGCGCTGACGCGCCTGCCGGGGCCGGTGAGCTTCGCCTTCACGCCTTACGGTCACGAGGTCGATCAACTGGTGGCGCGCGCGCGGCAGGCCGGCCATGAGGTGCTGCTGCAAGCGCCGATGGAGCCGTTCGACTATCCCGACAACGATCCCGGTCCGCAGACGCTGCTCACCTCGCTGACGCCGGATCAGAACATCGATCGCATGCAGTGGCTGATGAGCCGGTTCCATGGCTATGTGGGCATCGCCAATTTCATGGGCGCGCGCTTCACCGCATCGGAAAGCGCGCTCGGCCCGATCCTGCGCGAGACCGGCAAACGCGGCTTGATCTTCGTCGACGACGGCACGTCGAGCCGTAGCCTCGCCGGGCAGATCGCCGGCGCCAACAATATTCCGTTCGCCAAAGCGGATGTGGTGATCGACAACGTGCCGACTGCCGCCGAGATCGATCGCGCGCTCGGCCGGCTCGAAGCGCAGGCGCGCGAGCGCGGTATCGCTTTCGGCGTGCTCACCGCGTTGCCGCTTGCGGTCGCCCGTGTCGCCGACTGGACCAAGAAAGCGGAAGCGCGCGGCTTCGTGCTGGTGCCGATCACCGCGGTGGCGATCAAGGCCAAATCGAGCTAATCTTTTTGCATGCGCAAACCTGCGAAGAAGACCGCCAAACGACGTTCGGCCTCTCGTTCAACATCAGCCCATTCGACCAGGACGAAATCGCGCAAAACAAAACCGCGCGCGGCAACCGCGCGTCAAAGCACGAAGAAAAAGAAAGCAAAGACGGCACGCGCAATAACATCGCCTAACGCCGCCGTGAAAACGCCGGCGGCTGCGGCGAAGCTTCCTTATCGCCCCTGCGCCGGCCTGACCGTGTTCAACCGGCGCGGCGAGGTCTTCATCGGCCGCCGCAACGGCGGACCGGAGCATACCGACGCCACGCATATCTGGCAGATGCCGCAGGGCGGCATCGATGAAGGTGAGAACGCCTACGCCGCCGCGCTGCGCGAGCTTTACGAAGAGACCAATATCCGCTCGGTGAAAAAGCTCGGCGCGGTGAAGGGCTGGCTGACCTACGACATTCCCGCGCATCTGCTCGGGAAGGCATGGAAGGGCAACTACCGCGGACAAAAACAAAAATGGTTCGCGCTGCTGTTCACCGGCGAGGACCGCGAGATCGACGTGCACGCGCCGGGCGGCGGCAAGCACAAGCCGGAATTCATGGACTGGCGCTGGGAGCCGATCGGCAATCTCCCGCGTCTGGTCGTGCCGTTCAAGCGCGACATCTACCGTCAGGTGGTGAAGGAATTCCGCAAATTTGCGCGGCGCGTTCGCTGAACGCGAGCCACTCTTTCGCCGTGATCGCTGCCTGTTCCGGATGAACGCCAAGCGCCGCAGGGCATTTGTGTCGCAGGACACTTGATGTCAGGGGACACTCGATATCACGAGACACTTGATATCACGAGACACTTGGCCGCAGCGTTTCACGCCGGCATGACCTTTCGCCGCCACGCTTTGCGCTTACGTGGATTTGCGACCCACGGGAGTGATGCAAACGATGTTCGATGCGAAATCTCTGCTCGATCAGTTCCTTGGCGGCGGCACGCAACAGCCGGGAGCACAGCGCGGCGGGAATGCCGGCGGGAATACCGGCGGCCTGGGCGAACTGCTCGGCCAGCTCAACGGCTTCGGCGGTGGTCTTGGTGGCGGCGCGGTCGCCGGTGGTCTGGCGGCGCTGCTGCTCGGTTCCAAACAGGGCCGGCGCCTCGCCGGCAATGCCCTGCAATATGGCGGAATGGCCGTGGTCGGCGCGCTCGCCTATCGCGCTTATCAGAACTGGCAATCCGGGCGCGCCGCGACGCCGCAAGCGGCACCGGCTGCGTTTCTGCCGCCGCCGTCCGACACGCCGTTCGCGCCGACGGACGCGCACGATCAGCAATCCCTGGCGCGGCATCTGCTGCGCGCCATGATCGCCGGCGCCAAGGCCGACGGCCATGTGGACGACGCAGAGCAGAAGGCGATCTTCGCGGAAATGCAGAAGATGCCGCTCGGCCCCGAGGACCGGAATTTCGTGCTCGACGAATTGCGCAAGCCGCTCGACATCGACGCGGTCGCGCGCGGCGCGCGCACGCCGGAAGAAGCGGCGAGCATCTATACCGCGTCGCTGCTCGCGGTGAACGTCGATAACGCGGCCGAGCGTGGTTATCTGGCGATGCTGGCGGCGCGGCTTAATCTCGAGGACGCGCTGGTCAAACATTTGCATGCCAGCGTCGAAGCGGCGAGCGTCCCGCACGCCGCGCCGGCCGCCTGACATCGAGAGCACAGAAAGAAAAAGCCGGGCAGATGCCCGGCTTTTTGATTCCATAACCTGTGCGGCGATCAGTGCATCGCCGTGCCGGTGAGATGACGATCCACCATCCTGAGGTGGTCCAGCCGGGCGATCGCCTTGTCGAGTGCGTTCCCGGATTCCATGTCCTTGATCGAGGCTTCGAGCGTCTCGATCCGGCCGGTGACGAGCGCACGATCCATGTCCGCCGCCTTGTCGGCGACATCGGCGAGCACCGTGAGACCGGCCTCCGACACTTCGGCGAAACCGCCCAGCACCACCATCTCGACCTTCTGTCCGCCAGCATAGACGGTCAGGATACCCGGCCGCAGCAGCGACACGGTCGGTGCATGGCCGGCCAGCACGCCGAAGTCGCCCTCGGTGCCCGGCACGTCGACCTGATCGACTTCGCCCGAGAAGGTCATCTTGTCGGGCGCGACGAGGTGGAAGTGAAACGTGGCCATTCTAACACTTGCTCCAGACTGCACCCTCATCCTGAGGAGACCGCATCGCGGCCGTCACGAAGGATGAAGGCCACCATTTCTCCCCTCACCCTTCGAGACACCGCCTGACAGCGGCTCCTCAGGGTGAGGACGGCAGGATTAAGCCGCTTCCGCCGCGAGCTTCTTGCCCTTCTCGACGGCTTCTTCGATCGTGCCGACCATGTAGAACGCCGCTTCCGGCAGATGATCGTACTTGCCTTCGACCAGACCCTTGAAGCCCTTGATCGTGTCTTCGATCGAAACGAGCTTGCCGGGCGCGCCGGTGAACACTTCGGCGACGTGGAACGGCTGCGACAGGAAGCGCTCGATCTTGCGGGCGCGCGCCACCGTCAGCTTGTCCTCTTCCGACAGTTCGTCCATGCCGAGAATGGCGATGATGTCCTGCAGCGCCTTGTAACGCTGCAGCACCTGCTGCACCTGACGGGCGACCGCGTAGTGCTCCTCGCCGACGACGAGCGGCGACAGCATGCGCGAGGTCGAGTCGAGCGGGTCCACCGCCGGATAGATGCCCTTCGCCGCGATGTCGCGCGACAGCACGGTGGTCGCGTCCAAGTGCGCGAACGAGGTGGCCGGCGCGGGGTCGGTCAAGTCGTCGGCCGGCACATAGATCGCCTGCACCGAGGTGATCGAACCCTTGGTGGTGGTGGTGATGCGTTCCTGCAGCGCGCCCATGTCGGTGGCGAGCGTCGGCTGGTAACCCACCGCCGAAGGAATACGACCGAGCAGCGCCGACACTTCCGAACCCGCCTGGGTGAAGCGGAAGATGTTGTCGACGAAGAACAGCACGTCCTGGCCCTGATCGCGGAAATACTCCGACAGCGTCAGACCGGTGAGGCCGACGCGGGCGCGCGCGCCCGGCGGCTCGTTCATCTGGCCGAACACCAGGGCGCACTTCGAACCTTCGCCGCCGCCCTTCTTGTTGACGCCGGATTCGATGAACTCGTGATAGAGGTCGTTGCCTTCGCGGGTGCGCTCGCCGACGCCGGCGAACACCGAGTAACCGCCGTGCGCCTTGGCGACGTTGTTGATCAGCTCCTGAATGAGCACGGTCTTGCCGACGCCCGCGCCGCCGAACAGCCCGATCTTGCCGCCCTTCGCATAAGGCGCGAGCAGGTCGACGACCTTGATGCCGGTGACGAGAATCTGTGCGTCGGTGGATTGTTCGGTGTAGGCGGGCGCTTCCGCGTGGATCGGGCGCTTGTCGTCGGACTTCACCGGGCCGGCCTCGTCGATCGGCTCGCCGATCACGTTGATGATGCGGCCGAGGAGGCCGGGGCCGACCGGCACGGCGATCGCCTCGCCGGTGTCGGTGACTTCCTGACCGCGCACCAGACCTTCGGTGATGTCCATGGCGATGGTGCGCACGGTGTTTTCACCGAGATGCTGCGCGACTTCGAGCACCAGGCGGTTGCCGGCGTTCTTCGTCTCGAGCGCGTTCAGAATCGCCGGCAGGTGGCCTTCAAACTGCACGTCGACGACGGCGCCGATGACCTGGGTAATGCGTCCGACCTGATTGGCTTGAGCCATGAGTTCTCTCCTTGAATCGATCTGCGCTCAGACGACGGTCAACGTGACGGGCACGTTGCCGCGCGTCGCGCGCGAATACGGACAAATCTTGTGAGCGTCTTCGACCAGCGCCTGCACCTTGGCTTTGTCGGCGCCGGGGATCGTAACCTTGATATCGGCCTTCAGCGCGAAGGAGATGTCGTCCTTGTCGATGCCGATCGACACGGTGACGCGCGCATCCTGGCCGTCGAGACCATGTTTCTTGGCGAGCGCGAGGATCGCCTGACCGAAGCACGACGACCAGCCGAGCGCAAAAAGCTGCTCCGGGTTGTGTCCGTCGCCCGCACCGCCCATTTCCTTCGGCAGCGCCATGGCGAGGCCGAGCCCGCCATTGTCGAGCACCGCGCGGCCGTTGCGGCCGCCCTTGGTCGTTGCTGTGGTCGTGTACGCCATACCGACAACTCCCTCGTTACAGTGCCTCGGCGCCGGAGATGATCTCGATCAGTTCCTTCGTGATCATCGCCTGACGGGTGCGGTTATAGGTCAGCGTCTGCTTGCGGATCATCTCGCCAGCGTTGCGCGTCGCGTTGTCCATCGCGCTCATCTGCGCACCGTAGAACGACGCATTGTTTTCCAGCAGCGCGCGGAAAACCTGAACCGACAGATTGCGCGGCAACAGGTCGCCGAGGATCTCGTCTTCCTCCGGCTCGTATTCATAAGCCGCCGCGGGCGCAGCCGAGGCCGCTGTCTCGAAGGTCGGCGGAATGATCTGCTGCGCGGTCGGGATCTGCGCGATCACCGACTTGAACTTGGAATAGATCAGCGTGCAGACGTCGAATTCGCCGTTCTCGAACATCTCGATGACGCGCTGGCCGATCTTCTCGGCATCGGCGAAACCGATGACGCGCACGCCTCGCAGATCCACGCGCTCGACGATCTGCTTGTCGTAGGTGCGGCGGAGCTGCTCGTAGCCCTTGCGGCCGACGCAGAAGAATTTGACCTGCTTGCCCTCGGCCATCAGCGCATTGGCGCGCTCGCGCGCCAGACGCACGATCGAGGTGTTGAAGGCGCCGCAAAGGCCGCGCTCGCCGGTGCAGACCAGCAGCAGATGAACCTTGTCGGAGCCGGTGCCGCCGAGCAGCTTCGGCGCGGATGCGCTGCCGGCAACGCCGGAGGCGATGTTGCCGAGGACCGCGTCCATCCGTTCGGCGTAGGGCCGCGCGGCTTCGGCGGCGCTCTGCGCACGGCGCAGCTTCGAAGCCGCGACCATCTGCATGGCCTTGGTGATCTTCTGCGTCGCCTTGGTCGCGGCGATGCGCACGCGCATGTCTTTGAGAGAGGCCATCGAACCCGTTCTCTGTCCCAGTCACCCGGCTTTTCCGGGCACACCCGCCTCAGCAGGCTTTCGAATCGTGTCTGCGTTGTGGCCGGCACGAACCGGCCACAACGAAAGCGTCAACTTAAGCGAAGGTCTTGGCGAAGCCGTCGACCACGCCCTTCAGCTTCTTTTCCGTATCCGACGAGAGATCACCCGACTTGCGGACGTCTTCGAGGATGTCGATGTGCTTGGTGCGCACCAGCGACAGCAGACCGTCTTCAAACGCGCGCACGCGGGCGACCGGAAGCTGGTCGAGATAGCCGTTCACGCCGGCGTAGATCACGACCACCTGCTCTTCCATCTTCAGCGGCGAGAACTGCGGCTGCTTCAGAAGCTCGGTGAGGCGCGAACCGCGCGCGAGGAGGCGCTGCGTGGTGGCGTCGAGGTCGGAGCCGAACTGCGCGAACGCCGCCATTTCGCGGTACTGCGCGAGCTCGCCCTTGATCTTGCCGGCGACCTTCTTCATCGCCTTGGTCTGCGCCGACGAACCGACGCGCGACACCGACAGACCGACGTTCACCGCCGGGCGGATGCCCTGATAGAACAGGTCGGTCTCGAGGAAGATCTGGCCGTCGGTGATCGAAATCACGTTGGTCGGGATGTAGGCCGACACGTCGTTGGCCTGGGTCTCGATCACCGGCAGCGCGGTGAGCGAACCGGCGCCCTTGGCGTCGCTCATCTTCGCGGCGCGCTCGAGCAGACGGGAGTGGAGATAGAACACGTCGCCCGGATAGGCTTCGCGGCCCGGCGGGCGGCGCAGCAGGAGCGACATCTGGCGGTAGGCGACGGCCTGCTTCGACAGATCGTCATAGATGATCACGGCGTGCATGCCGTTGTCGCGGAAGTATTCACCCATGGTGCAGCCGGAGAACGGCGCCAGGAACTGCATCGGCGCGGCATCCGAGGCGGTCGCGGCGACGACGACGGAATATTCCATCGCGCCCTGCTCTTCGAGCACCTTCACGAACTGCGCGACGGTGGAGCGCTTCTGACCGACCGCAACGTAGACGCAGTAGAGCTTCTGGCTCTCCGGAGCGCCGGCGACGTTGAGCGGCTTCTGGTTGAGGATCGTGTCGAGCGCGATCGCGGTCTTGCCGGTCTGACGGTCGCCGATGATCAGCTCGCGCTGGCCGCGGCCGATCGGGATAAGCGCGTCGACGGCCTTGAGGCCGGTCGCCATCGGTTCGTGCACCGACTTGCGCGGGATGATGCCCGGCGCCTTGACGTCCACCTGCTTGCGGGCCTCGGCCTTGATCGGGCCCTTCCCGTCGATCGGGTTGCCGAGCGCGTCGACGACGCGGCCGAGCAGGCCCTTGCCGACCGGAACGTCGACGATGGCGCGGGTGCGCTTGACGGTCTGGCCTTCCTTGATCTCACGGTCGGCTCCGAAAATAACGATACCGACGTTGTCGGTTTCGAGGTTCAGCGCCATGCCGCGGGTGCCGTTCTCGAACTCGACCATTTCACCGGCCTGGACGTTGTCGAGGCCGTAGACGCGGGCGATGCCGTCACCGACGGACAGCACCTGACCGACCTCGGAGACCTCGGCCTCCTGGCCGAAATTCTTGATCTGATCCTTCAGGATCGCGGAAATTTCTGCGGCGCGGATGTCCATCAGCGGGCCTCTTTCATCGCAAACTTGATTGAGTTGAGTTTCGTGCGCAGGGAGCTGTCGACCATGCGGCTGCCGACCTTGACGATCAGACCGCCGATGATGGCGGGGTCGACCTTGACGTTGAAGTCAATGTCCTTGCCGCCGGTCACCGATTTGATCGCGCTCTTGAGCGCGTCCATGTTCTTGTCGTTCAGCGGCTCGGCCACCGTGACCTCGGCGGTCACTTCGCCCCGACTGTGGGCGACCAGAGCCTTGTAATTGCGGATCACCTCGCGCACGGCGAACAGCCGGCGGTTCGTGGTGAGCACCTGGAGGAAATTGGCGGCAAGCCCGCCGATCCCGGCCTTGTCGAGGATCGCGCTCAGCGCCTTGAGCTGATCGTCGGCGCCATAGACCGGGCTGCGGACGAGCCGCTCCAGGTCCTTGCTGCTGGCGACCAGGGCGTCGAACGCCTCGAGATCGGCCTTCACGGCGTCGAGTTTTTTCTCGTCGCGCGCCAGTTCAAACAAGGCATTGGCGTAGCGCCCTGCCATTCCGGAAACGATGGATAATTCGGCTGCCATCGGCGTCGTCTGACCACACCATCCGCAAGCCTGAAGGCGTCGCAAAAGCGGCGTTCCAAGCCATTGGAATCCAAGAGGGAATTCCGATTTTGGAGAATCGGGCGGGAGCCCGCGAAAAACCGCCCCAAAATCGCGGGTTTGCTAACATACCGGTCTCTGCGGCGCAACACGGACCAAGGGCGACAAATAGGATGGCGGGAACCGTTCGCGGAAAGAAGCGTTGCCGACCTTGAATCGCGCGTCGGTGTCGGCGCCCTCTCCTGTTCGAGTGGCCTCATGAATGCTCCGCCGGCCCGGTCTGCCCGTTTCGCCTTGCGCGATGCCACGGCCGAGGCTCACCAAGCCGTCGAAGCCGGTTTCAGCCGCCTTAATCTGCGAAAAGTCGAGGATTACCGCACCTTCCTGAGCTGCCTGGCGGCGGCCTTCCTGCCGCTGGAAGCCGCGCTCGAGGCCGGCGGAATCATCCGTTTTCTGCCGGACTGGCCAGAGCGTCGCCGCCGCGACCTGCTGACGCAGGATTTGGCCGATCTCGGGGCCGCCGCCGCGCCGCTCGACATCCCGCCGCTTCCGCACGACGCGCCGGCCTTGCTCGGCACCGCTTATGTGCTCGAAGGCTCGCGGCTCGGCGGACGCGCGATCCTGACCGGTTTCGGCCCGGAGACGGATCCGCGTGTGCGGGCCGCCACCCGGTTTCTCACCCCTGATGCGGGCACGCGGCGGCTGTGGACATTGCTGCTCTCGACACTCGATCATCGTCTATCGGACAATCTCGCACGCGAACGCGCGGCAGAAGCCGCCAACCGCGCCTTTGCCTGTTTCGGTCGCGCCCAGCAGGTCACAACCACCTCACAGCGTACCGGCATACCCGCTCATGCATAATCCCGAGGTTCATCCCGGCCATGTCGACCTGACGAATTGCGATCGCGAACCGATTCACATTCTCGGACATGTGCAGCCGTTCGGCTTACTGCTGGCGCTGTCGCGCGACTTCACCGTGGTCTCCGCCTCGACCAATGCCGGCGCGTTTCTCGACTTGCCGCAGGACAAAATCGTCGGTGCGCAGATCGAGGACCTCTTCGATGTGCAGACGATCCATCTGATCCGCGGCCGCATGCAGATGCTGCGCGGGCCGGATTCGGTGGAGCGGATTTTCGGCCTGAAGCTGCGGCCGAACGGCCGGCTGTTCGACGTCGCGGTGCATGTCACCGGCGCGACGATCGTGATCGACGCCGAGCCGAGCACGGAAGAAAGCGAGTTGAACTCCAGCGACTTCGTCCGCTCGATGCTGGAGCGCTTGCGCCATACCGTCACGTTTGAGGCGATGTTCCGCGAGGCCGCGCGGCAGATCAAGGCGCTCACCGGCTTCGACCGCGTGATGGTCTATCGCTTCGATGACGACGGCGCCGGCGAGGTGATCGCCGAAGTCGCGGCTCCCAATCTCGTCTCCTATCTCGGGCAACACTATCCGGCGTCGGATATCCCGCAGCAGGCGCGCATCCTCTACAAGCGGAACTGGCTGCGCATCATCACCGACATCAATGCCGAGCCCGTGCCGCTCGACCCGCCGACGGGACCGAACGGACCGATTGATCTGTCGATGAGCAGCGTTCGTGCCGTCTCGCCGATCCACATCGAATACCTCAAGAACATGGGCGTCGGCGCGTCGCTGTCGATCTCGATCCTGCGCGACGGAAAGTTGTGGGGCCTGTTCGCGTGCCATCACTACAGCGCGCGCCATATCTCGTTCGAGCGCCGCACCGCCGCCGAACTGTTCGGCCAGATGTTCTCGTGGATCCTCGAAAGCCGCGAGCGCGAGCAGGACATCGCCTATGAGGCGCGCGCGCAGGAGGTCAATCAGAAGATCATGACCACCATGGCCTCCAGCAACCCCGGGCTGGAGACCCTGCGGAATTTCCTCGAAGACATTCGCGGCGTGGTCAACTGCGATGGTGCCGGCATCTGGAACGATGGCCAGATCAGCCTGAGCGGCACCACACCGACCGCCGAAGAATTCACCGAGCTCGTCGGTTTCCTGACCAAGCAGGACATCAAGGGTGTCTATGCAGTCAACGAAATCGCCAAGATCTACCCGCGCGCGGACGACTTCGCCGATCGCGCGGCAGGCCTGCTCGCCGTGCCGATCTCGCGCACGCCGCGCGATTACCTGGTCTTCTTCCGCGCCGAAGTGACACGGTCCGTGACCTGGGCCGGCGATCCGACCAAACCGGCGCAGCTCGGACCGAACGGCATCCGTCTCACGCCGCGCAAGAGCTTCGAGGCATGGAAGGAAGTGGTGCGCGGCCAGTCCGCGCACTGGACCGACGCGGATATCCGGATCGCTGAAGGCTTCCGCGTGACGCTGCTCGAAGTCATCCTGGAGATGACCGACACGACGGAGAAGGAACGCAAGGCGGCGCAGGAGCGGCAGGAACTGCTGATCGCGGAGCTCAATCACCGCGTCCGCAACATTCTCAGTCTCATCCGCGGCCTGATCAATCAGGGCAAGAACTCGACCATGACGGCCGAGCAGTTCGCCAATGTGGTCGGCGGGCGCATTCAGGCGCTGGCGCGCGCGCACGATCAGATCACCAAAATGAACTGGGCGCCCGGCAGCGTGCGCGCGCTGGTCGAATCCGAGGCCGACGCCTATCTCGGCGGCAAGGCCGACCGCGTGAACTTCACCGGCCCCGATGTGGCGGTCGAGCCGGAGGCGTTCGCGACGCTCGCGCTCGTCGTGCACGAGCTTGTCACCAACTCGGCGAAATACGGCGCGCTCAGCGATTCGACCGGGCTGGTGTCGATCGACTGGCATCTCGACAAGGCCGATCAACTCGTCATCGAATGGCAGGAGAGCGGCGGTCCGCCGGTGACACAGCCGAAGCGGCGCGGTTTCGGCTCGACCATCATCGAGCGGTCGATCCCCTACGATCTCGCCGGCCAGTCGGAAATTCATTACGAACTGCTCGGCGTGCGCGCCCGCCTGGTGATCCCGGCGAGGTTCGTGCGCACCGATCTTCCGAGCGAAGAACCGCAGCGCGGGCCGGCGGGAAAACGCACCGCCAAAGCCGAGCAAAATCTGTTCTCCGGCACGGTGCTGATCCTCGAAGACAATCTGATCATCGCAATGGATGCGGAGGCGATCATGGAACGGCTCGGCGCCAAACGCGTCGACATCGCCTCCAATGTGCGCGACGCGCTGCGCACCATCGAAAAGACCGCGCCGGACTTCGCGTTGCTCGACATCAATCTCGGCAAGGAAAACAGCATTCCGGTCGCGTTGAAACTCAAGCAGCTCGGTATCCCGTTCGCCTTCGCCACCGGCTATGGCGAACGCGCGCCGCTGCCGCCGAACCTCGCCGACGTGCGCGTCATTCAGAAGCCTTACATGCCAGAGGCATTGATCGCGGCGATGCCGCTGGAGAACAAAACGTCCTGAGCACGAATTGACGGCGGCATTGCTCCGTTCTATTTGCTGCACGCGGGACGACCCGCGCTTCCCCATCATTTGCAGGGACGACCCTGCCCTTTTTGAGGTGCGGTCATGTCGTGGCTGATCCTGTTCGTCGCCGGCCTGTTCGAAATCGGCTGGGCGATCGGACTGAAATATACCGAAAGCTTCACCCGTCTCGTCCCGTCGATCCTCACCGTGATCTGCATGGTGTTGAGCGTCGTGTTGCTCGGCTGGGCGCTGCGCACCCTGCCGGTCGGCACCGCCTATGCGGTCTGGACCGGCATCGGCGCCGTCGGCACCGCGCTGCTCGGCATCTGGCTGTTCAGCGAACCGGCCACCGCCGGCCGCCTCGTCTCGATCCTGCTGATCGTCTGCGGCATCGTCGGCCTGAAGCTGGTGTCGTAATCCACGCTTCGTCCGGGTGCCGGCAACGCATACGAAGCATGCATTCCGCAATGACGGATTGCCACGGGCAATCGCGTTCGGCCATATGGCGGCATGTTGTCCGCGCTGTTGCCCGTCATGCCTCCGGTCGAGCTGATCATCCTCGCGATGGCGGCGGTCGTTGCGTCCTACATCATCTTCGGCATCACTGGCTTCGGCAGCGCGCTGATCGCCGCGCCGGTGCTGGCGCAGGCGATGCCGGTCGCCGAGATCGTGCCGCTGCTGTCGCTGGTGGACTGCACCGCGATCGTGATCAACGGCATCAAGCTCGGCAAGAAGATCGACAAGGGCGAAATGCTGCGGCTGGTGCCGCTGATGGTGATCGGCAGCCTGCTCGGCATCTATATTCTGCTGAACATGCCGCAGCGGCCGATGATGCTGATCCTCGGCGTGTTCGTCACCGCTTATGCGATCTACACGATGATCTCGCCGCCGCTGCAGAAGCATTTCAGCCGCGTCTGGGTGATCCCATTCGGCACCATCGGCGGCGTGTTCAGCGCCATGTTCGGCGCCGGCGGCTTTCTCTACGCCATCTATCTCAACCGCCGCCTGCACGACCGCGACGCGATGCGCGGCACGTTGAGCGCCGTGCTCGGGCTGAGCAACTTCACACGCTTTTTCGTGTTCGCGGCGAGCGGCGTCTACAATGACGGCCATCTGCCGATGCTCGGCGTCTTCTTGCTGCCGGCGATGATGGTCGGGCTGTACATCGGCCACCGCCTGACCGCGACGCTCGACCGCAACCAGTTCTCGCGCGTGTTCTGCGGCGTGCTGATCCTGGCCGGCGGCGCGCTGATCGTCCGCGCCGTTGCGATGTCAGGTCAGTAGAAGCTCTGCGGATCAACATCGACGTCGAGCTTGATGCTGCCGCGCCGTTTCGGGCCGGCGGCGATCCATGCGCGCAGATAGCCCGACAGATCGGTCGCGCGCGGCGCCTTCGCCAGCAGACGGAAGCGATGCCGCCCGCGCACCATGGCGATCGGCGCTTCGGCAGGGCCGAGCACGCGGATCGCCTCGTCGCGCGGCGCCGCCCGCGCCAGTTCGCGCGCATAGGCTTCAGTCTGGTGCTTGTCCGTGCCCGACACGATCAGCGCCGCGAGCCGCCCGAACGGCGGATAGCCGGTCGCTTCGCGCTGCTCGATCTCGCTCGAATAAAACGCATCGCGGTCGCCGGAAATGAGCGCACGCATCACCGGATGCTCCGGCTGATGCGTCTGCAGGAAGCCGTAGCCGCGTCCGGTTTCGCGGCCGGCGCGGCCCGTGACCTGATGCAGAAGCTGGAACGTCCGCTCGCCGGCGCGCGGATCGCCGTTGCCGAGACCGAGATCGGCATCGACGATGCCGACAAGATTCAGCCGCGGGAAATGGTGCCCCTTGGCGACGAGCTGCGTGCCGATGACGATGTCGAACCTGCCCTGCGCCACGTCTTCCAGTTCCTGCTGCAGCCGCTCGACGGATTCCACGAGATCGCTCGAGAGGACAAGAATGCGCCGCTCCGGAAACAGATCGGCCGCTTCATGCTCCAGCCGCTCGACGCCGGGACCGCAGGCCACAAAGCTTTCGGTCGCATGGCAATGCGGGCATTCCGCCGGCTGCGGCATCGCATAGCCGCAATGGTGGCAGACCAGCCGCCGCTTGAAGCGATGATCGACCAGCCAGGCATCGCAATGCGGGCAGTGAAAGCGATAGCCGCAGGCGCGGCACAGGGTCAGCGGCGCAAAGCCACGACGATTGAGAAACAGCAGCGCCTGCTCGCCGCGCTCCAGCGCGATGTTCACAGCCTCCGCCAATCGCGGCGCGATGAAACGACCGCGCGGCGGGCCCTCGGCTTTCAGGTCGATCGCCTCGATCGCCGGCATGTGCTGGCCGCCGAACCGCTCCGGCAAATGCAGACGACGATAGCGGCCCTTGCGCGCGTTCACCTCCGTCTCGACCGACGGCGTCGCAGACGCCAGCACCACCGGACATTTGACGATGCTGCCGCGCACCACCGCCATGTCGCGCGCGTGATAATGCGCGCCGTCTTCCTGTTTGTAGGCCTGGTCGTGCTCTTCATCGACGATGATCAAGGCAAGATCGGCATAGGGCAGGAACAGTGCCGAGCGCGCACCGACGACGACGCGCACACCGTTATCGGCAACCGCCGCCCAGGTACGCGCGCGCTTGCGCGGCGAGAGTTGCGAATGCCATTCCGCCGGCCGCACGCCGAAACGCGCGGCGAAGCGATCGAGGAAGCGCGCGGTGAGCGCGATCTCCGGCATCAGGATCAGGCATTGCCGTCCTTGCCGGATCGCTTCCGCCACCGCTTCGAAATAAACCTCGGTCTTGCCCGAGCCGGTGACGCCGTCGACCAGCAGCGTGCTGAACCCGCCTTCGGCGGTGATGGTTCGCAGCGCTCGCGCCGCGTCGCGCTGAATGTCGCTGAAATCCGGCGTCAGGAAATCCGGATCGGGTGACGACGCCACCGGCTCAGGCGGCAAGGTCACCGCTTCCAGTACGCCGTCATCGATCAGCGCATTGACGACGCCGGGGCTGACGCCGGCTTCCTTGACGAGATCGCCCTTGGCGCGCGTCATGCCGTCCGCGCAGACATGCAGCACGCGCGCACGCGCCGCCGTGAGCCGCTGCGGCGGCGGACCGACAAGCCGCACGCCGACGCGCTCGCGCTCCGGCCCGAGATGCGCACCCATGCGCAACGTCATGCCGAGCACGCTGCCGCGCGCGCTCAAAGTGTAATTGGCGACCCAGTCGACGAATTTGCGCAGTTCGTCCTTGAGCGGCGGCACGTCGAGCCTGGCGCCCACATCCTTGAGCCGGTTGTGCAGGCTGGGCCTTGCCGTCCCTTCGCCCCAGACGACGCCCAGCGTCTCGCGCGGGCCGAGCGGCACCGTCACAACGTCGCCGGGGGCGAGCGTCATGCCGTGCGGAACCCGATAGGAATAAGCCTGATCGAGCGCGACGGGGACCAGAACATCGACAATCGGCTGCGCCAAAGGGTTTTGCGCCATGCGGTCTGGTCTGGCCGATTCCGGCGCGCGATGAAAGGGTCAAGGAAGCCTTCACCGTTCCCTGCCAAGCTCCCCTCATGGTCGATCTCGCCTTCAGCCTCGCCCCCGATGTGGCCGCGGAAATGCGCCACTGGATGGCGTTTCTCGCCAGCGAACGGCGCATGTCGCCGAAGACGCTGGAGGCCTATCAACGCGACGTCGGCCAGTTCCTCGGCTTCCTGACCGGCCATCTCGGCCAGAGCCCGACCCTCAAGGACCTCGCGGCGCTGACGCCGCAGGACGTGCGCGCCTTCATGGCCGCGCGCCGCGCCGACGGCATCGGCAGCCGCTCGCTGATGCGCCTCCTCGCCGGGGCGCGCTCGTTCGCGTCGTTTTTGGAGCGCAACGGCAAAGGCAAGGTCGGCGCCCTCGCCGCCGTGCGCGCGCCGAAGCTCGCCAGGACCCTGCCGAAGCCGCTCAACGTGTCCTCCGCGCAGCAGCTCGCCGATCCCGGATTGCGCGCCGGCGAGAACCGCGCGCCATGGGTAATCGCCCGCGACGCTGCCGTGCTCGCCTTGCTCTACGGATCGGGTCTGCGCATCTCCGAGGCGCTCGGCCTTACCGCCGCCGACGTGAAAGCCTCGGCCGATACGCTCACAGTGACGGGTAAAGGCAACAAGCGGCGCATGGTGCCGGTGCTGCCGCAGGTGCGCCAGTTGATCGACGATTATATGCGCCAGTGTCCTTACGATCTCGCCGCCGACACCCCGCTGTTTCGCGGCACGCGCGGCGGGCCGCTGTCGCCACGCATTATCCAGCTTGCCATGGAGCAGTTGCGCGGCGCGCTCGGCCTGCCGGACAGCGCCACGCCGCATGCGCTGCGGCACTCTTTCGCGACCCATTTGCTCGGTCGCGGCGGCGATTTGCGCGCGATCCAGGAATTGCTCGGCCACGCCTCGCTGTCGACAACGCAGATCTACACGGCCGTCGACACCGAGCGGCTGCTCGACGTCTACCGCAGCGCGCACCCCCGCGCATAAACACGCCGTAAAACCGGGTTCCATACTCTTGCCGGACGGTATCGAGTCAGATCATCGTCGCGCGACCCCATAACGCGTGAGGATGGCATGAGCGGGCCGCACGAAAATCTCGAACACGCGGAGCACGCCGAACACGCCGCCGGCCACAACAAAGGCATCGCGCTCTTGATCGCGGTGATCGCGCTGTTCCTGGCGTTCTCGGAAACGCTCGGCAAGAGCGCGCAGACCAGCGCCATCAGCGACAATGTGGAAGCGTCGAATCTCTGGGCGTTCTTCCAGGCCAAGACCATCCGCATGACCGCGGTCGGCACCGCCGCCGAGGCGCTGGAAATCGAGGTCGCCGGCGCCACCGACCCGGCGACCAGGGAACGGATGCAGAAGCGCATCGACGCCTGGAAGGCGACCGCGGCGCGCTACAACGACGAGCCTTCGACCGGCGAAGGCCGCAAACAACTGGTTGAGAAAGCCAAGGCGGCCGAGCATAAGCGCGATACGGCGCTGGCGCGCTATCACCACTACGAGGTAGCGTCGGCGGCATTCCAGATCGGCATCGTGCTGGCGTCGGCGACGATCATCACCGGGATGATGGTGCTGGCTTATCTGTCCGGCGCGCTCGCCGTCCTCGGCCTGGCGTTCACGGCGATCGGCTTCTTCGCGCCGCACGCCGTGCATTTGGTGTGATTGAACCTCATGGTGAGGAGCCCGCGTAGCGGGCGTCTCGAACCATGAGGTGACGCCATTCTCGTGTTTTGATCTCATCCTTCGAGACGCGATCCTGCGGATCGCTGCTCAGGATGAGGTCAACAATCACATATGGATCGCGCGCTTCTCGACGGCGAGCGCGGCTTCCTTGACCGCTTCCGACAAGGTCGGATGCGGATGGCAGGTGCGGGCCACGTCTTCCGACGACGCCGAGAACTCCATCGCCACCGCCAGTTCGGAGATCATCGTGCCGGCATCCGGGCCGACGATATGCGCGCCGAGGATGCGATCGGTCTTGGCATCGGCGAGGATCTTCACGAAGCCCTCGGTGGTCATGTTGACCTTGGCGCGGCCGTTGGCGGTGAACGGAAACTTGCCGGTGTTGTAGGCGACGCCGGCCTGCTTCAGCTCATCCTCGGTTTTGCCGACCGAGGCGATCTCCGGATAGGTGTAAACGACGTTCGGGATCACGTCGTAGTTCACGTGACCGGCCTGACCGGCGAGAATTTCCGCAACCGCAACGCCTTCGTCCTCGGCCTTGTGCGCCAGCATCGGCCCCTTGATCACATCGCCGATCGCCCAGATGCCCGGCACATTGGTTGCGAAGTAGTGATCGACATTGACGCGCCCGCGCTCGTCGAGCGCCACGCCCGCTTCCTTGAGGCCAAGCCCGTCGATGTACGGCACGCGGCCGACCGAGACGAGCACCACATCGGCGTCGAGCGTTTCGCCGGAGCCTTCGCCCTTCGCCGGCTCGACCTTGACCTTCAACGTTTTGCCGCCGGTGTCGACCGCCGTGACCTTGGCGCTCAGTTTGAACTTGAGGCCCTGCTTTTCCAGAATGCGCTGGCTTTGCCGGCACACTTCGCTGTCCATGCCCGGCATGATGCGGTCGGCGAATTCAACGAACGTCACGTCCGCACCAAGACGCCGCCACACCGAACCGAGTTCGAGGCCGATCACGCCGGCGCCGACCACGACCAGCTTGCCCGGCACCTTGTCGAGCGCCAGCGCACCGGTCGAGGACACGACGCGTTTCTCGTCGATCTCGATGCCCTTGAGCTTCGCCACCTCGGAGCCGGTGGCGATGACGATCGCCTTGGCCTCCAGCGTCTGGCTTTTGCCGTCGTTGCCCTTGACCTCGACCTTGCCGGCGGCGGCAATGCGCGCCGCGCCGTAGACGACGTCGACCTTGTTCTTCTTCATCAGGAAGTCGACGCCCTTGACGTTGCCGTCGACGCCTTCGTCCTTGAATTTCTGCATCGCCGCGAGATCGAGTTTCGGCGCGGAAACGCCGATGCCCATCTTGGCGAAGCTGTGGCCTGCTTCCTCGAACAGTTCGGAGGCGTGCAACAGCGCCTTCGACGGGATGCAGCCGACATTGAGGCAGGTGCCGCCAAGCGTCGCGCGCTTCTCGACGATCGCGGTCTTGAGACCGAGCTGCGCCGCGCGCACCGCGCAAACATAACCGCCGGGACCGGCGCCGATGACGATGAGATCGTAAGCCATAACTATTCCGTCTTTCTCAAACCGCACTCTCACCCGGCCTCATGCTGAGGAGCCGCGCCGCAGCTCACAGAGCGAAGGCGAGGCGTCTCGAAGCAGGAGGCCGCCACATCCTTCGAGACGCCCGCCTTCCGGCGGGCTCCTCAGGATGAGTCGGATTACAGATCCAGCACGATGCGCGCCGGGTCTTCCAGATTTTCCTTCACCCGCACGAGGAACGTCACAGCGCCCTGCCCGTCGACCACACGGTGATCGTAGGTCAGCGCGAGATACATCATCGGCCGGATCTCGATCTTGCCGCCGATCACCACCGGCCGCTCCTGAATCTTGTGCATGCCGAGAATGCCGGACTGCGGCGCGTTGAGGATCGGCATCGACATCAGCGAGCCGTAGACGCCGCCGTTCGAGATGGTGAACGTGCCGCCCTGCATGTCCTCGATCTTGAGCTGGCCGTCGCGCGCCTTCTTGCCGAGGCCAGCGATCGCCTTCTCGATGCCGGCGAGCGACAGACGATCCGCATCGCGCACCACCGGCACGACCAGACCGCGCTCGGTGCCGACCGCGACGCCGATGTGGTAGTAGTTCTTGTAAACGAGATCGGTGCCGTCGATTTCCGCGTTGACCGCCGGCACTTCCTTCAGCGCCTGGATGCAGGCGCGGGTGAAGAATGCCATGAAGCCGAGCTTCACGCCGTGCTTCTTCTCGAACAGGTCCTTGTACTGGCTGCGCATCGCCATCACCGCGCTCATATCGACCTCGTTGTAGGTCGTGAGCATCGCGGCGGTGTTCTGCGCGTCCTTGAGACGGCGCGCGATGGTCTGGCGCAGCCGCGTCATCGGCACGCGCTCCTCGCGCGCGGCATCGTCGGCCGGCGACGGCGCGCGCATCTGCGCGGGCGCTTGCGATGCCACCGGCGTCGCCTTGGCGGCGGCGCCTTCGACCGCCGACAGCATATCGCCCTTGGTGACGCGTCCGTCCTTGCCGGTGCCCTGCACCGAGGCCGGATCGACGCCCTTCTCGGCGGCGATCTTGCGCACCGACGGCGCGGGCGCGGCGTCGGATTTCGTTTCGGCGGGCTTCGCCTCTGCAGGCTTCACTTCGGCCGGTTTCGCAGCGGGCGCGGCAGCAGGCTTCGCGGCGGCAGCACCGGCCGCGCCTTCCTTGATCTGGCCGAGCAGCGCGCCGACCGCGACCGTGTCGCCGGCCTTCACCGCCGCTTCGGACAGAACGCCGGCGGCAGGCGCCGGCACTTCCAGCGTCACCTTGTCGGTCTCAAGTTCGACCAACGGCTCGTCGGCCTTCACCGCCTCGCCCGGCTGTTTGAACCAGCGGCCCACGGTCGCCTCGGTCACGGATTCGCCGAGAGCGGGAACACGAATTTCAGTCATTGATCATCCTCATCATTTTCCCACCGTCATGACCGGGCTTGTCCCGGTCATCCCGATCATGAGGCGGCCATGCCTGCCTCAGCGGGATCGCCGGACCTGGGCCCGGCGATGACGTTGCAATAATCAGCCCAACGCCTCGTCGAGCAGTTGCTTCAATTGCGCGAGGTGCTTCGACATCTGCCCGACCGCGGTCGACGCCGACGCCGGCCGCGTCGCGTAACGCGGACGGCGCTGCTTCGCCTCGATCTGGTTGAGCACCCATTCGATGTAATGCTCGACGAAGTGCCACGCGCCCATATTGCGCGGCTCCTCCTGGCACCAGACCACCTCGGCCTGCTTGAAGCGCGACAGCTCGTTGGCGATCGCCTTGGTCGGGAACGGATAGAGCTGCTCGACGCGCAGGATGTAGATGTCGTCGATGCCGCGCTTCTCGCGCTCCTCGTAGAGATCGTAATAGACCTTGCCGCTGCACAGAATGACGCGACGGATCTTGTCGTCGGCAACCAGCTTGGTCTTGTCGTTGGCCAGCAGTTGCGCGTCGTCCCACAACACGCGGTGGAACGAAGTGCCCGGCCCCATCTCGTCGAGCCGCGACACGGCGCGCTTGTGGCGCAGCAGCGACTTCGGCGTCATCAGGATCAGCGGCTTGCGGATATCGCGCTTCAACTGCCGGCGCAGGATGTGGAAGTAGTTGGCCGGCGTGGTGCAGTTGGCGACCTGCATGTTGTCCTCGGCGCACATCTGCAGGAAGCGTTCGAGACGCGCCGACGAATGCTCCGGTCCCTGACCTTCATAGCCATGCGGCAGCAGGCAGACGAGACCGCACATGCGCAGCCACTTGCGCTCGCCCGACGAGATGAACTGGTCGAACACCACCTGGGCGCCGTTGGCGAAGTCGCCGAACTGCGCTTCCCACAGGGTCAGTGCGTTCGGTTCCGCGGTCGAATAGCCGTACTCGTAGCCGAGCACCGCTTCTTCCGACAGCATCGAGTTCATGACCTCGTACTGGCCCTGAACGTCTTCGAGATGATTGAACGACGTGTAGCGGTCCTCGGTGTTCTGGTCGAACAGCACCGAATGCCGTTGCGAGAACGTGCCTCGCTCGCTGTCCTGACCGGACAGGCGCACGCGATGACCTTCCTTGAGCAGCGTGCAGAACGCCAGCGCCTCGCCGGTCGCCCAGTCGATGCCTTCGCCGGTCGCGATCGCCTTGGCGCGCGCATCGAGGAAGCGCTGCACCGTGCGATGGATGGCGAAGCCTTCCGGTACCGTGGTGATCTTCTTGCCGATGGCGCGCAGATCGTCGAGCTTGACGCCGGTGTCGCCGCGGCGCGGATCTTCCGCATCGCTCGACGGCTTCATGCCGGACCAGCGGCCATCGAGCCAGTCCGCCTTGTTGGGCTTGTAGCTGGTGCCGGCCTCGAATTCGGCGTCGAGGCGCGCGCGCCAGTCCGCCTTCATCTTTTCGACTTCGCCTTCCGTGACGACGCCTTCGGCGATCAGCTTCTGGCTGTACAGCTCCAGCGTCGACGCATGCGCGCGGATCTTCTTGTACATCAGCGGCTGCGTGAACGAGGGCTCGTCGCCTTCGTTGTGACCGAACCGCCGGTAGCAGAACATGTCGATCACGACCGGCTTGGCGAACTGCTGCCGGTATTCGATCGCGACCTTGGCGGCGAAGGTCACCGCTTCCGGATCGTCGCCGTTCACATGCAGGATCAGCGCCTCGATCATCTTCGCGACGTCGGACGGATACGGCGACGAGCGCGAATAGCGCGGATAAGTGGTGAAGCCGATCTGGTTGTTGACGATAAAATGGATCGAGCCGCCGGTGCGATAGCCTTTGAGTTCGGAAAGGCCGAAGCATTCGGCCACCACACCCTGGCCGGCGAACGCGGCGTCGCCGTGGATCAGCATCGGCAGCACCATGCTGCGATCTTCCGGCGTCGCGCCGTGCTGGTCCTGCTTGGCGCGGACCTTGCCGAGCGTCACCGGGTCGACGATTTCCAGATGCGACGGGTTGGCGGTGAGCGACAGGTGAACCTTGTTGCCGTCGAACTCGCGGTCCGACGAGGCGCCGAGGTGATACTTCACGTCGCCGGAGCCTTCGACGTCCTCCGGCGTCGCCGAGCCGCCTTTGAACTCATGGAAGAGCACGCGGTGCGGCTTGCCCATCACCTGGGTGAGAACGTTCAAGCGGCCGCGATGCGGCATGCCGAGCACGATCTCCTTCACGCCGAGATTGCCGCCGCGCTTGATGATCTGCTCCAGCGCCGGGATCAGCGCTTCGCCGCCGTCGAGACCGAACCGCTTGGTGCCGGTGAACTTGACGTCGAGGAATTTCTCGAAGCCTTCCGCTTCGACGAGCTTGTTGAGGATCGCGCGCTTGCCCTCGCGGGTGAAGGTGATCTCCTTGTCGCGGCCTTCCATCCGCTCCTGGATCCACTGCTTCTGTGCGCCGTTCGAGATGTGCATGAACTCGACGCCGACGGTCTGGCAGTAGGTGCGGCGCAGGATCGTGACGATCTCGCGCAAGGTCGCGAATTCAAGACCGAGCACGTTGTCGAGGAAGATCTTGCGGTCCATGTCGGCTTCGGCGAAGCCGTAGGACTTGGGATCGAGCTCCTCGTCGTTCTTTTCCGGCTCGAGGCCGAGCGGATCGAGATTGGCGTGGAAGTGCCCGCGTGCGCGATAGGCGCGGATCAGCATCAGCGCGTGAATCGAATCGCGCGTCGCCTGCTGCACGTTGCTGGCGGAGAGTTCGACGCCTTGTGCCTGGGCTTTGCCCGCGATCTTCTCGCCGAGCTTCTTCTCGGTTTCAGCCCAGTTGCCGTCGAGCGCGGCGACGAGGTCCCCGCCTTCACGCACCGGCCATTTCGGGTTGGCCCATGAGGGGCCGTTGGCCAGCTTGTCGACCGCGCTGCGGTCGTCCTTCAGCGAGCCAAAGAAATCCCGCCACTCGGCGTCCACCGAGTTCGGGTTCTCTTCAAATCTGGCCTGGAGCTGGTCGATATAGGCGGCGTTGCCGCCATACAGAAAAGACGTGCGGGCGAACGCCGCATTCGAATCCTGGCGTGACATTCTCTCGTTCCTTCACAGGGCACCTGCCCCGACCCGGAGGCGCTTAGGCAAGTGAACCCGCGACCCCCGATGGAACGATTACTATCGCTGATTTGTGTTCAGCGTAAGACCCCGGACATTTGGTCCGGGGTCGTTTTTCGATTTTCAGGCCATAGCGCTGAATCAGGATTCCGGCGCTTTATCCCTTCAGGACCTCGACCAGCGTCTTGCCCATGCGGGCCGGCGACGGCGAGACCTTGATCCCGGCGGACTCCATCGCGGCGATCTTGGATTCCGCATCGCCCTTGCCGCCGGAGATGATGGCACCGGCATGGCCCATGCGGCGGCCGGGCGGGGCGGTACGGCCGGCGATGAAGCCGACCATCGGCTTCTTGCGGCCGCGCCTGGCCTCGTCCTTGAGGAATTGCGCCGCGTCCTCTTCGGCCGAGCCGCCGATCTCGCCGATCATGACGATCGACTTGGTCTTCTCGTCGGCGAGGAACATCTCCAGCACGTCGATGAACTCGGTGCCCTTGACCGGATCGCCGCCGATACCGACCGCGGTGGTCTGGCCGAGCCCTTCGCGGGTGGTCTGGAACACCGCTTCGTAGGTCAGCGTGCCGGAGCGCGAGACGATGCCGACCGAACCGGTCTTGAAGATGTTGCCCGGCATGATGCCTATCTTGCATTCGCCGGCGGTCATCACGCCCGGGCAGTTCGGGCCGATCAGCCGCGACTTCGAGCCGGCGAGCGAGCGCTTCACCTTGACCATGTGGCTCACCGGGATGCCCTCGGTGATGGCGACGATCAGCTCGATCTCGGCGTCGATCGCCTCGGCGATGGCGTCGGCGGCGCCCGCCGGCGGCACATAGATCACCGTCGCGGTGGCGCCGGTCTTGTCCTTCGCCTCCTGCACGGTGTCGAACACCGGCAGGTTGAGATGCGTCGAGCCGCCTTTGCCGGGCGCCACGCCGCCGACCATCCTGGTGCCGTAAGCGATGGCCTGCTCGGAATGGAACGTGCCGTTCTTGCCGGTGAAGCCCTGGCAGATAACCTTGGTGTGCTTGTCGATCAGGACGGACATCACGCAGCCTCCTTCACGGCCTTGACGATCTTCTGTGCAGCGTCATCGAGATCGTCTGCGGACGTAACGTTGAGCTTGGACTCGGCGATGATCTTCTTGCCGAGCTCGACATTGGTGCCTTCGAGGCGAACGACGAGCGGCACCTTGAGGCCGACCTCCTTCACCGCGGCGACCACGCCCTCGGCGATCACGTCGCACTTCATGATGCCGCCGAAGATGTTGACCAGAATGCCCTTCACGCTCGGATCGGAGGTGATGATCTTGAATGCCGCCGCCACCTTCTCCTTGCTGGCGCCGCCGCCGACATCGAGGAAGTTCGCCGGCGCCATGCCGTAGAGCTTGATGATGTCCATGGTCGCCATGGCGAGACCGGCGCCGTTGACCATGCAGCCGATCGAACCGTCGAGCGCGATGTAGTTGAGGTCGTATTTCGACGCCTCGATCTCCTTGGCGTCCTCTTCCGTCTCGTCGCGCAGTTCGGCGATCTTGGGATGCAGGAACAGCGCGTTGTTGTCGAAGTCGACCTTGGCGTCGAGGCAGATCAGCTGCTTGTCCTTGGTCACGACGAGCGGATTGATCTCCAGCAGGCTCATGTCGGTCTCGACGAAGGCCTTGTAGAGATTGGTCAGCAGCGGGCTCATCTGCTTGGCCAGGTCCGCATCAAGCTTGAGCGCCTTGGCGACGCTGCGCACGTGATGCGGGCAGATATTCGTCACCGGATCGACGGTGATGGTCGCGATCTTTTCCGGGGTCTCGTGCGCGACCTCTTCGATGTTCATGCCGCCTTCGGTGGAGACGACGATGGCGACGCGCGAGGTTTCGCGATCGACCAGCATCGACAGGTAGAATTCCTTGTCGATGGCCGAGCCTTCCTCGATGTAGAGGCGACGCACCTCCTTGCCCTGCGGGCCGGTCTGGTGCGTGACCAGCGTCATGCCGAGCATGCGCTGGGCTTCCTTCTTCACGTCGTCGACCGATTTGACGACCTTGACGCCGCCGGCCTTGCCGCGGCCGCCGGCATGGATCTGCGCCTTGACGACCCAGACCGGGCCGCCGAGGTCGTTCGCCGCCTTCACCGCCTCATCGGCGGAGAACGCCGGAATGCCGCGCGGCACCGGAACACCGAAATCGCGCAGCACGCCTTTCGCCTGATACTCGTGGATATTCATCTCGCCTCCCGCCCGCCGGTGATGCCCCGCCGCGGCGGAGCATCCGGACCATTCTTGTTAGATCAGTCTTCAGCCGGATCGCCTGCTGACGCGGGCGATGAAAATCCTGTCTTGCGTTCGAGCATGATCTTTCCCGAAAACCGCTTCGCACCCTCGGGTCAAGCCCGAGGGCAAGCTTTTTCGGGATCATGCTCTAGCTGCCGAGATTCGGAGCGATCTTGCGGCAGGCCTCGACGAGACCCTGCACCGACTGCGCCGACTTCTCGAACGCTTCGCGCTCGCCACCGTTGAGATCGATCTCGACGATGCGCTCCACGCCCTTGGCGCCGATCACCACCGGCACGCCGACATAGAGATCCTTGATGCCGTACTGGCCGCTGAGATGCGCCGCGCAGGGCATCACGCGCTTCTTGTCGAGCAGATAGCTTTCCGCCATCGCGATCGCCGAGGCCGCCGGCGCATAGAACGCCGAACCGGTCTTGAGCAGATTGACGATCTCGGCGCCGCCGTTGGCGGTGCGCTTGACGATCTCGTCGATGCGGGCCTGGGTGGTCCAGCCCATCTTGACGAGGTCCGGCACCGGAATGCCGGCGACCGCCGAATAGCGCGTCAGCGGCACCATCGTGTCGCCGTGGCCGCCGAGCACGAAAGCGGTGACGTCTTCCACCGACACGTTGAATTCGTCGGCGAGGAAATAGCGGAATCGCGCGCTGTCCAGCACGCCGGCCATGCCGACCACCATGTTCTTCGGCAGGCCGGAATAGGTCTGCAGCGCCCACACCATCGCGTCGAGCGGGTTGGTGATGCAGACGACGAAGGCGTTCGGCGCGTATTTCTTGATGCCGGCGCCGACCTGCTCCATCACCTTGAGGTTGATGCCGAGGAGATCGTCGCGGCTCATGCCGGGCTTGCGCGGCACGCCGGCGGTGACGATGCACACATCCGCGCCCTCGATCGCCTCGTAGGAATTGGTGCCGCTCAGGCGGCTGTCGAAATCGTTCACCGGCGAGGACTGGGCGATATCGAGCGCCTTGCCCTGGGGGATACCTTCGGCGACGTCGAACATCACGACGTCCCCGAGCTGCTTGAGACCGATCAGGTGGGCGAGCGTACCGCCGATCTGACCGGCGCCAATCAAAGCAATCTTGTTACGAGCCATGGGACGAACTCTCGGGCTGGGGTGCACCGCGGAATAGCGGACGCCGCTGGTTATCCCGTTCGACGCGCTGCGACAAGGAACACTCCCCGCAAAATTGGGCCTGCGACCCACCTGGAGACCGCCACGCCGTGGAATTACCGAGAGCGGCCGTGCTCTGGCATACATTATTCCAACCTCCCTCCGACTTTTTGTCTAGAGGGAAAATGTGCTGCGGTTGCGAAGGCGTGAGGTGACGGCGACGGCCAACCGGGGGTGGCCCCGCCCGGGGCTGGCTCTCAGGATGAGGCGGAGTGACAGACGCGGTTCCTTATCCACGTCATGCCCGCACCTGTTGCGGGCATCCACGTCTTACTTTCTTTCCGTCGCGCCAAAGGCATGGATGCGCGGAACACGTCCGCCATGACGTGGCGAGAGTCGTGGCCCTCTCGGAGCCTCATGGTGAGGAGCATCGCGTCAGCGATGCGTCTCGAACCAGAATCAATCCGCAGGATTGCGTCAAAAGAATATGGGCGGGCGCGATGCGGTGGCCGCCTCGTCCTTCGAGACGCGATGCTGCGCATCGCTCCTCAGGATGAGGCGGATTGAAAGCCGCGCCTGCCTCTCTCTTCCCGATGCGGTTGTCAGACAGCCGATGGCGTTTAGGCATGCGTCATCGCCCGTATTGTTTGGCCGGCGCCGGGTGCGCCCGTAGTCCTCTCCCTCATTCCATAGATGAGGGGCGACGGAGCGCCGTGGGGCGCAACGTCTTCATTACCAGCGCCGTCTCGCGACGACACCGGAGCGCATCTCCTTGCGATCGGAGACACGCGCGCCCTGCGGCGCTCCGTAACTGCGGCTTGTTGACGTGCCTCCGGCCGATCGC
>JAEWJH010000086.1 GCA_023386635.1 Pseudomonadota bacterium | reverse complement strand
ATCGGGGCCGGCGGCGGCAGCATCGGCTGGGTCGAGCCGGAAACCGGCGTGTTGCGCGTCGGTCCGCAGAGCGCGGGTGCGCGTCCGGGTCCGGCCTGTTACGAGAACGGCGGCACCGAGCCGACCGTCACCGATGCGAATCTCGTGCTCGGCCGGCTCAATCCCGACTTCTTCCTCGGCGGGCGCATGCGGCTTTACCCGGAGAAAGCGCGCCAGGCGATCAAGACGCGCGTCGCCGATCCGCTCGGCATGACGGTGGAAGACGCGGCGGCGGCGATGATCGAGATCGTCGACGCGCAGATGTCCGACATCATCCGCAAGGTCACGGTCGAGCGTGGGCAGGACCCGGAACACTTCACCATCTTCTCCTATGGCGGCGCCGGCGGCCTGCATTGCGACGCCTATTCGTCGGTGCTCGGTTGCCCGGAAGTGGTGGTGCCCGCGGTGGCGTCGGTATTCTCCGCCTACGGCATCGCCGGCAGCGACGCCAAGCGCGTCATGGAAATGTCGGACCCGATGCGCTTCCCGTTCGACCTGCCGCGCATCCGCGACCACTTCAAGACGCTGGAATCCAGCATCGTCACGCAGATGAAGGAGCAGCGCCTGCCGATCGGCAAGGTGCATCTCACCCGCTACGTGCATCTCTTGTTCAAGGGGCAGGTGCATACGGTGCGCGTGCCGGTCACCGATTTCGACCTGAAGGCGCCGGATCGCGGGCAGGGCATCGTCTGGCGTTTTGTCGATCTTTACGAACTGCGCTACGGCAAGGGCACCGCTTACACCGAAGCCGGTGTCGAGGCGGTGGCGCTGTCGGTGGAAGCGATCGCCGATCTGCCGAAGCCGAAGCTCGCCGAGGCGCGCATGGGCAGCGCCAATGCGGCGGGCGCGATCAAGGGGCGGCGCAAGGTCTATCTGCACGAGCGCAAGGCGTTCGTGCAGATCCCGATCTATGCCGGCGACAAGCTGCATCCGGGTCATCGCTTCAAGGGCCCGGCGATCGTCGAGGGCGAAGACATGACGGTGCTGGTACGCACCGGCCATGATCTGTGGATCGACCGTTATCAGAACCTGCGCATCGACATGCTGCAAGGCAAGAAGTCGAAAGCCAAACCGGCAGCAACCAAACCGGCCGCGAAGAAGAAGGCGGTGAAAGCGGTGGTTAAAAAATCGGCGAAAAAATCCGCCAGGAAAACCGCCAGCAAATCTGTCAATAAATCGGTCAGAAAATTGGCCAAAGAACCGGCAAAGAAGAAAGCCCGGAAAGGATCGCGATAATGGGATCGCAACCGCTCCTGCTGCGCGGCGGCCGCACCCTGCGGAGCGGCGCCGCGCGTCCGGAGCGGATCGACATTGCCATCGGCGCTGACGGGCGGATCGAACGGCTCGGCGCGAACCTTCCGCCGCCAGCCGGGGCTAGGGTTATCGATCTTGGCGACAAGCTGGTTTCGCCGGGGCTCGTGGATTGCCATCAGCATCTCGACAAGACGCGCACCTTGCGCGACGTGCCGAACCCGGCGGGCACGCTGCTCGGCGCGGTGGCGGCGTTCAACGATTATGCGGCGCGCATCACACCCGAAAGCCTGCAGAAGCGCGCCGACCGCACGGTCGCGGCGTGTCTCGCGCGCGGCACCGTCGCCATCCGCACCCACGCCAATGTCGACCAGGTCCTGCGTGGTCGCGCCGTCGATATGCTGGTCGATCTGCGCGCGCGCTGGCGCGAGCGGATGCGCATCCAGGTGGTGGCGTTCGTCACTGCCGGTGCGACCCGTCTTGGCGACACCGCGCGGGAATGGCTCGACAGCGCCATCGCCGCCGGTGCCGATGTGATCGGCGGCACACCGGCGATCTCGGATACGCCGGAAGCCTTCATGGATATGCTGTTCGATGCGGCCGAGCGTCACGGCCTGCCGGTCGATCTGCATCTCGACGAACATCTCGATGCCGGCCGCCAGTTGTTCGATGCGGTCATCGCCCGCACCAAAGTGCGCGGCATGGCCGGTCGCGTCGCGGTCGGTCATTGCTCGGCGCTGAGTGCCATGGCGCCGGACGATGCGAAGCGCGTGATCGCCGGGTTCGCGGATGCCGGCATCGCCGTCATCACCCTCCCGGCCGCCAATCTGTTCCTGCAGGGGCGCGAGGCGCCGGCGCTGCCGCCGCGCGGCCTGACGCGCGTGCGCGAACTGATCGAAGCGGGCGTGTGCGTCGCCGCCGCCAGCGACAATATCCAGGACCCGTTCGTGCCGACCGGCACCGGCGACATGCTGGAGATCGCGCGCTGGACCATGCTGGCGGGACATCTGACCACGGCGGAGCTTGACCGCGCTTATGCGATGGTCACGCAGGCGCCCGCGGCCACCATGGGATTCGGCCGCGACTACGGCATCCATGAGGGTGCGCGCGCGGACCTCATGGTCAGCGATGCGGACGATGTGGAAGATTTGGTGGCGAGCGGTCCGCCCGTGCAAGCCGTCCTGCTGGAGGGACGCCTGACATTCGGGAGCTTGTGAGCGACAGATGGCCCTGGTGATTTCCGATCTCGAGACTGTCGAGAACCTCTGCTGGGGTCTGGCCTTCTTTGGCACCGGCGGCGGCGGCCGCGTCGAAGCCGGTTTCGACATGCTCGCACCGGCGATCCGCGCCGGGCGCCGGCTGACGCTGGTGTCGCCGGACGAACTCTCGGCGCAGGACTGGACCTGCTGGGCGATCATCCTTGGCGGCAAGGATCCCGACGAGCCGCCGCCGGCCGCCGATCTGGCGCGGCTCGGTCTCGACAAGGAGGAATTCCCGACCCTGGTGCCGCGTCTGGTGGAATCCGTGCGCGAACTCACCGGCTATGCCGGCGTGTCGCTCGGCGCGCTGGTGTCGATGGAATTGTCCAGCGCCGCGACCTCCGCGACGATCATGACCGGGCTCGAACTCGGCATTCCGACCATCGACGGCGATTATGTCGGTCGCGCGATCCCTGAGCTTGAACTGAGCAAGATGGAATTGCTCGGCAAGCCGCCGACGCCACTGGCGATGGTCGACCGCTGGGGCAACCGCATCCTGGTCAAGTCGGCAGTCAACGCCACCATGGCCGACTGGATCGGCCGCATGGTGAGCCGCGCCGCCTATGGCCGCGGCATCGCCACCACCGGTCATCTGGTGCAGGTGGGCGAGGCGAAACCGGCGCTGGTGAAGGGTAGTCTCAGCCGCGCCATCGATGTCGGCGCGGCGTTGCGCAAAGGCGTTGCATCGAAAGACGACGCGCTCGCGCCGCTGAAGGCGGCGACCGGCGGCCGCGTGCTGTTTCAGGGCGAGGCCACCTCGGTCGATTGGCTCAGCAACGAGCCGTATATGTGGCGCGAGCTGGTTTACACCATCGAAGGGCGCGGTGCGTGGGCCGGCGCCACCTACAAGGTCTGGGTCAAGAACGAGCATCACGCGATCTGGCGCGACGACACGGTGATCGCTACCAGCCCGGACATCTTCGCGGTGCTCGACCCGCAAACCAACAAACCGCTGACGACGCTCGGCGACGTGACGCCGGGACGTCCGGTCACGGTGTTCGGCATGAAGGCGCTCGACAGCGCCTGGCACACGGCGGCTGGTCGTGCGCTGCTCGGCCCGCGCCACTTCGGTCTCGGATTTGATTATGTCGATTTCGAACAGGGGCCGCGATGATGGCACTTGTTTTGCATGATCCATCAGGCACGATTGCCTTGGAAACTTGGTTTCGGATGTGAAGAAGGCCATCGGCTCGCGCGTGCCGTCACTGCGCGCATGAGCCGACAAGAACAGAAAAGGCGAGAACACAGGGAAGGCAACGGCACAACAGGAAGGGTTTCGTCATGAAACGCGATATGACAAGCAATCGGAATGGCCCATCGGGCTCGCTGACTCGTCGTACTTTCGTTGCCACCGCCGGTGCGGTCACCGCCACCGGCCTGCTGCGCGTTCCGGCATCGGCGCAGACGCTGGAAAAGGTCACGATCGGCACCAGCTGGAAGGCGCAGGGCGAACACGGCGGCTACTATCAGGCGCTGGCGACCGGCATCTACAAGAAATATGGCCTCGACGTGAATATCCGCATGGGCGGTCCGCAGGTGCGCTACAATCAGTTGCTCGCCGCGAAGCAGATCGAGTTCAGTCAGGGCGAGAGCTTCACCGCGCTCGGCTATGTGAAAGATAATATCCCGCTGTGCTGCATCGCCTCGCCGTTCCAGAAGGACGTGCGCGTGCTGATCTCGCATCCGGGGCAGGGCAACGACAGCCTTGCGGCGCTCAAGGGCAAGCCGATCCTGATCGCCGGCTCGTCGCGCGTCACCTACTGGAATTACCTGAAAGCGAAATACGGCTACGCCGAGGAACAGGCGCGGCCCTACAGCTTCAGCCTCGCGCCGTTCCTCGCCGACAAATCGCTCAGCGTGCAGGGCTACGTCACCTCCGAGCCGTTCCAGATCATCAAGGCCGGCGTTGCCAATCCGGTCGTGCATATGCTCGCCAATGACGGCTACGCCAACTATGCCAATACGCTGGAGGCGCACTGGGATCTGGTCAAGCAGAAGCCCGACATGATCCAGCGTTTCGTCAATGCGACGATCGAGGGCTGGTACAGCTTCATCTACAAGGACCCGTCGCCGGCCAACGCGCTGATCAAGCAGGCCAACCCGGAGCAGTCCGACGATCTGCTCGCTTATGCGCACAAGACGATGAAGGATCAGCAGATCATCGACTCCGGCGATTCGCTGAAGCTCGGCATCGGCGCCATGACCGACGCGCGCTGGAAGGCGTTCTACGACGCGCTGAAACCGACCGGCATGTATCCGGCCGATCTCGATCTTTCGAAGGCCTATACGTTGCAGTTCGTCAACAAAGGCCATGGCATCAATCTGAAGAGCTGATAGGCCAATCGATGACCCTCGGCGACAATGCCCGGCGGAGCGCTCCCGTGCTCCGCCCCGTGTCAGGATCGCAGCCGGCCTTGCTGACGCTCAAAGGCGTCAGCAAGGCTTACTCGACTGGCGTGGTCGCTCTGAAGAATGTCGATCTGACAGTTCATCAGGGCGAATTCATCAGCCTGCTCGGGCCTTCCGGCTGCGGCAAAAGCACGGTGCTGCGGCTGATCGCCGGACTGGGCGAACTGACCCAGGGCAGCATCACCTGGCAGGACGGTCGCAACCCGCTGGCGCAGAAGACCGACATCGGCTTCGTGTTCCAGGAGCCGACCTTGATGCCGTGGGCGACGGTGTTCAAGAACGTCTATCTGCCGTTGAAACTGCGCGGCATCTCGAAATCGGGAGCGCGCGACCGCGTCAATCAGGCGATCGAGCAGGTCGGCCTTGCCGGCTTCGGCGAGTCCTATCCGCGCGAATTGTCGGGCGGCATGAAGATGCGCGTCTCCATCGCCCGCGCGCTGGTGGCGCAACCGAAAATCCTGCTGATGGACGAGCCGTTCGCGGCGCTCGATGAGATTACCCGCTTCCGGCTCAACGACGATCTGCTGCGGCTGTGGGCCGAGCAGCGATGGACCGTGGTGTTCGTCACCCACAGCGTCTACGAGTCGGTCTATCTCTCCAACCGTATCGTCGTGATGTGCGCGCGGCCGGGCCGCGTCCATGCCGACATGCCCGTCGATGTTCCGTATCCGCGGAACGAGGAGTATCGCACCTCGACGGTCTATAACGACTATTGCCGCACGGCTTCGACCTATCTCGAACAGGCGATGACATCATGAGCGCGCACGCCGAGAGCCACGACGAACCCATCGTGCATCTGCCGACCTCGCTGCCGCGCATGATCCTCACCCGCATCGTGCCGCCGGTCGTGTTCGGCCTGTTCGTGCTGCTGCTGTGGGAGGCGGTGGTCCGGATCAACCAGATTCCGTTCTACATCCTGCCGGGGCCGCTGCTGGTCGGCGAGACGCTGATCAAGGATTGGGGCTCGCTCTATCCGTCGCTGCTGGTGACGGTGAGCATCACGCTGTCGGCGCTGATCGCCGCGACCGTCGCCGGCGTCGCGCTGTCGGTTCTGTTCGCGCAGTCGAAATGGATCGAGAACTGCCTGTTCCCCTATGCGGTGATCCTGCAGGTGACGCCGATCGTGGCGATCGCGCCGCTGATCATCATCTGGGTGAAGGATATCCGCGCGGCGCTGTTGATCTGCGCCTGGATCGTCGCGTTCTTCCCGATCGTCTCGAATACCACGCTGGGGCTGAACAGCACCGACCATAACCTTCTGTCGCTGATGCAGCTTTACGGCGCATCGCGGCGGCAGGTGTTCTGGAATGTGCGGCTGCCGAGCGCGCTGCCGTATTTTCTCGGCGGCCTGCGCATCAGCGGCGGTCTGGCGCTGATCGGCGCGGTGGTGGCGGAATTCGTCGCCGGCACGGGCGGCGTGTCGTCAGGTCTCGCGTTCCGCATTCTGGAGTCGAGCTATACGCTGCAAATTCCGCGCATGTTCGCGGCGCTGCTGCTGATCACCGCCACCGGCATCCTGATCTTCCTGGTTCTCACCTTCGTGTCGCACATGATCCTGCGCCGCTGGCATGAGAGCGCGATCAAGCGGGAAGGCTAGAGCATGATCCCGAAAAGTGGGAACCGGTTTTCGGCCAAGGTCATGCTCAAGCAAACGATGCGCGCTTGCGGCGCTTTCGGATGAGTCCGTCATGACAACCGAGCCTGCGGCGCAGCCGGGCATGAGCCTCGGCGAGGTCGACACGCCGGCGCTGATCGTCGATCTCGATGCGTTCGAGCGCAATCTCAAGCGTATGGCGGACGCGGCCGCGCGGGCCGGGGTGCGGCTGCGGCCGCATGCCAAGACCCACAAATCCAGCATCATCGCCCGGCAGCAGATCGCGCTCGGTGCGGTCGGCGTCTGCTGTCAGAAGGTGTCGGAAGCGGAAGTCCTGGTGCGCGACGGCATCGGCGACGTGCTGATCTCCAACGAAGTGGTCGGCGCGCGCAAGATCGAGCGGCTGGTGGCCCTGGCCAAGCAGGCGCATATCGCCGTCTGTGTCGACGATGCCGGCATCGCGCGCGAACTGGCGGCGGCGGCGGAGCGTGCCGACGTGACGCTGTCGGTGCTGGTGGAGATCGACGTCGGCGGCAACCGCTGCGGCGTTCCTCCCGGCGCGCCGGCGCTGCGGCTGGCGCAGGAGATCGCGCGCTCCAACGCGCTGCGGTTCGGCGGGTTGCAGGCCTATAACGGCTCGGCGCAGCACAAGCGCACCTATGCCGAGCGACAGGCGGCGATCGCGCAGGTGGTGGCGCAGACGCGCGAGACAGTGGCCTTGCTGGCCGAGAACGGCTTGCGTTGCGACATCGTCGGCGGTGCCGGCACCGGCACGTTCGAACTGGAAGCGGCGAGCGGCGTGTTCAACGAATTGCAGGCCGGCTCTTACGTCTTCATGGATGTCGACTACGGCCGCAACAAGAAGGCCGACGGTGGCCCGTTCGACACGTTCGAGAACGCGCTGTTCGTGCTCGCGACGGTGATGAGCCGGCCGGACGACACGCGCGCGGTGGTCGACGCCGGCCATAAGACGCTGCCGATCGATTCCGGCATGCCCGAGCCGTATCGGCGTCCGGGCATCCACTACAGCCGCCCGAGCGACGAGCACGGCGTTCTGACCACTGACGGTCCGGCACTGCCGCAACTGGGCGAGAAAATTCTGCTGGTCCCGGCGCATTGCGACCCCACAGTGAACCTGCACGACTGGTTGATCGGTGTACGCGGCCTGCACGGCGCGTCGCCGGCGGTGGAGACGCTGTGGCCGGTCTCCGCGCGCGGCGCGGTGTTCTAGACGCCGCTCACTGCTTCTGTTTCGCCTCTTGTAGCGCCTGCCAGATGCGTGCCGAGGTCAGCGGCATGTCGAGTTGCGTCACGCCGGCCGGGCGCAGCGCATCGAGCGCCGCATTCATCACGCCGACCAGCGAGCCGACCGTGCCGGCTTCACCCGCGCCTTTGACACCGAGCGGGTTCTTCTGCGTGGGCACTTCGTTGGCCGCGACCTGGATGTAGGGCATGATCTTCGCGCGCGGCATCGCATAGTCCATGAACGAGCCGGTCAGCATCTGCCCGGCACTGTCATAGACCACGCTTTCCTGCAGCGTCTGGCCGAGACCCTGGGCGATGCCGCCGTGGATCTGGCCCTTCACCAGCAGCGGATTGATGACGGTGCCGACGTCGTCAACGACGACGTATTTCACCACGTCCAGCGTTCCGGTCTCCGGATCGATCTCCACCTCGCAGATGTGGCAGCCGTTCGGGAACGTCGCTTCATCCGGCGTCGTGATCGCCGAGGCGCCAAGGCCGTAGCCGGTGTCGTGCGGCAGGGTTCCGGTGCGGAACGCCATCTTCGCGACCTCCTCGATCCGGATGCTACGGTCGGTGCCGGCGACGGTGAGGGTGCCGTCGGCGAATTCGATATCGCCCTTGTCCGCTTCCAGCGCCGTTGCGGCGATCAGCTTGGCGCGTTCGATGACGAGATCGGCGGCGCGGCGTAGCGCCGTGCCGCCTGCCATCAGCGAACGCGAGCCGAACGTGCCGCGGCCGTGGCGCACCTGATCGGTGTCGCCGAACACATAGCGCACGCGGTTCGGGTCGACGCCGAGGAAATCGACGATCACCTGCCGGAACGCGGTCTCGTGGCCTTGCCCGTGATTGTGCGAGCCGAGCAGCACGGTGAGGTCGCCGTTCGGATCGAACTGGATTTCCGCGCCTTCGTCGCCCGGATTGCGGAACGGCCCGCCGGAAATCTCGATGGGATGCACGATGCTGATGCCGCGCAGCTTGCCCCGGCGGCGCGCCTCGGCGCGGCGCTTCTCGAAGCCGTCCCAGTCGGCGTCCTTCAGCGCCATCTCGATGTTGCCGGCGAAGTCGCCGGAATCGTAGGCGAACACCAGCCCGGTCTTGAACGGGAGTTGATCCCTGCCGATCAGATTGCGCTGACGCAGCGCGACGCGGTCGATCCCCATGTCAAGCGCGGCCTGATCGATCACCCGCTCGATGGCGAACGTCGCCTCCGGCCGTCCGGCGCCGCGATAGGGCGCGGTCGGCTGCGTGTGGGTGTAGATGCCCTGCACCTCGACGTGGATATGCGGCGTGCGATAGACCCCGGCAAGGCCGCCGAGATTGTTGGTCATCGGATGCGGCGTGTTGAACGAGAGATACGCGCCGAGATTGGCCAGCGTGCGCACGCGCATGCCGAGGAATTCGCCGTCTTTCGCCAAAGCGAGTTCGACGGTGGAGACGTTGTCGCGCGCATGGAAGTCCGACAGCAGCGACTCGCTGCGCGTCGCCACCCAGCGCACCGGCCGGCCGACGCGCTTGGCCGCCCACAGCACCATCGCATGCTCGGGGTAGGGGCTGCCCTTCATGCCGAACGCGCCGCCGATATCCGGCGAGACGACGCGCAACTGCGTCTCGGGGATGCGCAGCGTGTGCAGGATCAGTTCGCTGCGCAGCTTATGCGGCGCCTGCGTGCCGGTGTAGAGCGTGTAGCGCCCGTCGGCCGGATCGTAGAGGCCGATGGCGTTGCGCGGCTCCAGCGAATTGGCCGTGACGCGGGTGATGCGGAAGTCGACCTTGGCCACATGGGCAACGTGCGCGAAGGCGGCTTCGGTGCCGGCGCGGTCGCCAAGCTCGAAGAAGAACGATTCGTTGTCCGGCACGTCCGGCCACACCGCCGGCGCGCCGGGCTTGATCGCCTCGACGATGTCGGTCACCGCATCGGTGGCGTCGTAATCGACCGCCACGGCATCGGCGGCATCGATCGCGGCCGCGCGGGTCTCGGCGACGACGATCGCCACCGCATCGCCGGCGAAGTGCACGGTGTCGCGGCAGAGGATGTGATAGGGCGGCTCGACCATCGGCGCGCCGTTGCGCTGCTTGCGCATCACGCTGGTGCGCAGCGGACCGAGGTTGTCCGCCTGCGCGTCCGCGCCGGTGAGCACCGCGAGCACGCCATCCATGGCCAGCGCGGCGGTGGGGTCGATGCTGACGATCCGCGCGGCGGCGTGCGGCGAACGCACAACGCACATATAAGTCTCGCCGGGGAAGTGGAAATCGTCGACGTAGCGGCCGAGCCCGCGCAGGAACCGCTGATCCTCCACCCGGGGTAAAGCGGCGCCGATCCTGAAGGCGTCGCGCGGCAGGGTGGTGATGGGCGCGGTCGTCGTCGCGGTCATGGGCACTGTCCGTGATTGCGGGCTATGGACGGCCGTGGAGGGGGCCGCCCGGGCGCGGATTTATCGCAATCGCAGCGGCGTTGCGCAATCGCGGGGCGCGTGTCCCGGCGGCAGACCAGCCAGACGCGGCCGGCAGTTCCGCGATGCGGACCGGTTGGATTGAAGAGTTTAAAGCCACTCCTGTCATGCCCGGGCATAGCCGTTCGAAGAACGGCGTTCTTCGGACGCCTCTTGACCCGGGTATCCCGCTTAGGCTGTCCGTGTGCTCGCCTGATCGGGATAGCCGGGACTTCGCCCGACCATGACGGAGTAGGAGTTGCGTTGGCGGCCGAAAAGGTTTGCAAAATCCTGGTCGCGCTCTGACGAGCTAAATCACTTCCTCGGTCTTGTCGTCGGTCTCGCCGTAGCGGCGGAGCGTCGCCGGTCTGGTGCCGGCATAGAGCTTGTCGATGCCGGGCGCGATCTTGGCGTTCTCGCGCTCGAACAGCGAATTGCCGGCAAGATCGCTCTCCACCAGGAACGGCCCGAAATGCTCGACGTCGAGCACCCACACCGCCTGCGCGAGGCCCAGTTCGTCGCGCCAGTAGACGCCCGGCACGTCGCGGATGCCGCGGCCGAGCAGCGCGCCGGTGCCGTAGCCGACGGTGGTGAGATAGATCGCGTTGTGCGGCACGAACACGTTGCGATAGATCTCCGACGTCATCCCGCCCTTGCCGATAATGATGTTGGAGCCGGAAATGTCGAACCAGCCGTCGAGCCATTTGGCGAAGCGGAACGAGGCGGTGGCGGTCACCGCGCCGACCTTATAGGTGCCGTCCGGATTGATCACCGCCGCCGGCGAGCAATGGAAATTGGCGCTGCCGAGATCGACGTTCGCCGCCGGCATCCCGGCGCCTTCCTCGACCGCGCGCTTGTAGACGCCTTCGCGCGCCGTATAGAGCCGCCCGGTGAGATAGACGACGGTGCCGATCTCCAGCGCGCGCAGATCCTCGGTGCTGGCCGGCAGCTTCAGTTCGACGGTTTTCAGTTTGGTGGCCATCGTGCTCACTCCGCCGCTTCCGCGACCGGCTTGCCCCATTCGACAGTGCTGCGCCGGCTGTAGTCGGTGAACCAGTCCGGGTCGGTACGGAACGCCACGCGGCCGTCGGCGTAAACGCGCGCGGTGGCGCGGCGCGACGACAGGCAGAACATGTGGACCGACATCGGCATGCCGCCGGTGTGGCAGTAGCCGACCTCGATGTGGCAATCGACCACCATGGACGAGCCCATGAAGCCCATGGCGCCCATGCCGATGGAGTTGCCGATGTCTTTCAGTTCCTCCTCCAGCGCGGCGATCTTCGGATCGGGATTGCGCGAGCCGACCACGCGCAGGCACGACGCCTGCTTGCCGAGCGTCATCGACGCATCCTTGGAGCCGCCAAGCCCTACGCCGACGATGGCCGGCTGACAGGCGAGCCCGCGCTTGCCGAATCCGATCAGCGTGTCGAGATAGAACCGCTTGATGCCCTCGATGCCGTCGCCGGGAAACAGCATGCGGTAGTCGGAGCCGAACAAACCGCCTTTGTGCACGGTCGTCAGATCGACCCAGTCGGCGTCTGGGTGAAACGCATATTCGATCTCCGGCGCGTTGATGCCGACATTGTTGTCGTGGTCGGTGCGCCACAGCGGATGCACGCGGTTCGGCCGCAGCGGCACTTCGCGGGTGGCGCGGGCGGTGGCGCTGCGCAGCGCGCGCTCCAGCGCGACCGGGCCGCCTTCGACGCGCGCCTCGTTGCCGAACTTGACGTACCAGCGCGGCACGCCGGTGTCGCCGCACATGGCGCGGCGATCTTCCTTGGCGGCTTCGTAGTTCTCCAGCATCGCCTGGATGACGAAGGCGGAGAGGTCGCCTTTCTCGGTGTCGGCGCAGCGGCGCAGACCGGCGAGATAGTCGTCGGGAATTTCGATGGCGGCCTTCGTCATCAGGTCGAAGGCGGTGCGCTCCAGCGCGGCGATCGGGATCATGACCGGCCTCTCACTCTACTCTGCTGCGTCGGCGAGCAGCGATTGGCCCGGACGGACGATGGTGAATTGTACGGGCTCGTTGGTCATCTCGATTTTGCCGCCACGCTGCCGCGCCACGGTGTAGGTCGAACTCTCAAGGTCGCCCGGCTCGGGGAAGTCCTCGCGGAAATGCGCGCCGCGGCTGTTCTCGCGCTGGATCGCGGCCAGCGTGATGACGCGGCTGGTCTCAATCAGCGAGCGCAGGTTGAGCCAGTCGTGCCAGGTGAGGTTGAACGCGCGGTTGCCGTCGGCGACGCCGGTCGCCAGCAGTTCCGCCTCGATGCTGTCGAGCGCGGCGAGGCCGCGATCGAGCCCGGCCCGATCGCGCAGCACACCCACATCGTTCCACATCGTATCCATCAGCTTTTCCCGCAGCGCATTGACGTCGCCGGGTTTCGCCGCGAACGGTACCAGCGCGCGCGTGACTTCGGCGTCGAGCACGCCTTCGTCCGGCGGCCGGTGGCCGCGATTGGCGGCGATCCAGCGCGGCATGGTGTCCCCGGCGATGCCGCCGAACACCGTGGAATTGGCGACGCCGTTGCCGCCGAGGCGGTTGGCGCCGTGCATGCCGCTGGCGTCCTCGCCGGCGACGAACAGGCCCGGCCGTTCCGTCGCGGTGTCGACGCCGCAGACGACACCCCCCATGAAATAGTGTGCCGTGGGCACGACTTCCACCAGCCCGCCGGCGAGATCGAAGCCGCAGTCGTCGCAGCGTTCCACCATGCCCTTGAACATCTTGCGCACCTTGTCGGCGCCGAGATGGCTCATGGCGATGTAAAGCCCGCCGTTCCTGGTGGTGCGGCCGGCGCGCATCTCCGCATACATGGAGCGGCTGACGACGTCGCGGGTGGCGCGCTCCAGTTTCGGGTCGTAATCGCCCATGAAGCGGCGCATCTCGCCGTTGAGCAGATAGCCGCCGGCGCCGCGCAGGCCTTCCTCCAGCACGGTTCCGGTCATGCGCGTTTCCGGACCGCCATAGAGGCCGGTCGGATGGAACTGGACCATCTCCATGTCGCGCAGCGGCAGGCCGAAGCGCAGCGCCATGGCCAGCCCGTCCATGCTCTTGTCGCCGGACGGCGTGTGATAGCGGTACATGGTCGGGCCGCCGCCGGTGGCGAGCAGCACGGTCTGCGCCTCGATGAATTTCAGCGCGCCGGTGCGCACGTCGATCATCAGCAGGCCGGAGAGGGACGCTCCGTCGCGTGACGGAATCATCGCCACCGCGCGATGCTCTTCCAGTTGCTGGATGCCGGGCCGCGCCCAGACCTGCTCCATCAGCCGGCTGATGATCTCGATGCCGGTGAGGTCGCCCTTGTGCACGGTGCGGTCGAAGGTTTGCCCGGCGAACGCCTTGCCGTGCAGGCTGCCGTCGGCGTTGCGGTCGAAGAAGCAGCCGATCTCGTTTTCCAGTTCGCGCACGCGCTCCACCGCGCGCGTCACCAGCGTCCAGGCGAGTTCCTGATGCGGCAGCCATTTGCCGCCCTCGATCGTGTCCATGAAATGGCGTTCGATCGAGTCGCCCTTGTGCAGCGAGACGTTGTAGCCGCCCTGCACCATGCGGGTGCAGCCGCATTTGCCCAGCAGGCCCTTGGTGGCGACGGTGATGTCGAGCGTCGGATCGGCGGCGTGCGCATGCAGCGCGGCGAACAGGCCGGCGCCGCCGCTGCCGAGAATGAGAATGTCGGTGCGAAGGCGTTCGATCGGCATGACTAGAACACCCGCACGAGGAAATAGACCGCGACCAGCGCAGCGATGGCGATCATGCCGAGCGCGCGCACCGCCTGGCCGCCGTGCCACGACATGTTTTCGAGCGCCAGCAGCCGCAGCCCGCCGAGCATGTGCACGGCGAGCAGGCCGACCAGCATGCTCTCGGAGAATTTCACCAGCGGCTGGTCGGTCCAGCGCAGGAAGTTGTCGAGCTGCGCCTCGCCGCGAATGGCGAGGCCGAGCACGAGGAAGTGGAACGGCAGGAAGATCGCCAGCGCGAGCCCGGATAGGCGATGGATCATCGCCGCGATCCACAGCGGCCGCGTGCGGTTCGCCAGCACTGTCATTGTTGTGTTCTCATGGCAGCACCACGGCGGCGACGGCGCGCAGGCCAAGCCCGGCGAGCACGAGGCCGAACAGGATGACGATCCAGTCGATGGCGCGGCGCGGCAGCGGCGTCCATTCGATCAGGATGGTACGCACGCCGATGGCGGCATGGATCGACACAGCGGCGACGAACACCACGTAGAACAACCCCCACGCCATGCTGCCGCGCGTGCGCGCCAGAATCTGCGCGGCGGAGAGGCCGGTGCCCATGGCGTAGAAGATGACGACGAGATGCACGAGCACGAGCGGCGCCATCAGCGCCGCGGTGGCCCGCTGCCAGGCATAGAGCGCGACGTTCATGGCTTCAGCTCGCCCTTGAGATAAGCGGCGAGGCTCTTGCGCTTGAGCCCGGCGATGGAGCGTGTCGGGTTCAGTCCGACCGGGCAGAACTCCTGGCACGACTGGTGCGAATGGCAGGAATGACAGCCGCTGCCTTCGGACACGGCGATCAGCCGCTCGCGGTTGCCGGCGTCGCGCACGTCGTTGACCAGCGTCCAGGCGCGGTTGAGCTGCGCCGGGCCGAGATACTCGTTATCCCACTTCACCGTGTCGCAGGAGGCGTAGCAGACGCCGCAATTGATGCACTCGATCGCGGCATCGGCTTCGCGGCGCTGCGGCGTCGCCGGATCGATCGGCTCGACCGGATCGTTGCGCGTTTTCGACGGCGCGAAGCGGCCCTTGGCGCGCTGCCACTTGCCGAAGAACTCGCGCATGTCGGCGGCGAGATCCTTGATCACCGGCATGTTCTCGAGCGGCGCGACGGTGAGCTTGCCGCCCTCGGCGACCTTCGACACATGCGTGCGGCAGGTCCAGCGGGCGCGGCCGTTCACCTGCATGGCGCAGGAGCCGCACATGCCGACGCGACAGGCGAAGCGGTAGGACAACGTCGCATCGAGATGCCGCTGCACATAGGTGACGACGTCGAGCACCGTCTGGCTCTCGCGCGCCGGCACGGCATAATCGACATAGCGGCCGTCGCTGCCGCCGCGCCACAACGAGACTTGAAGCGTATCAGCCATTCCTCATCTCACAGTCTCATCTCACGGTCACCGGCACGTGCTGCGCCGCATTGTTGCCCATGCCGGCATTGTCCCAGGGCGGGTCGAGCGGCTGGGTGTCGCCGTTCGCGTCGGTCGCCCGGCAGCTCAGAATGTGCTCGCCCGGCGTCGCGGTCCAGCGATAACGCCAGCCGCGCCACGCATAGGCCCTAGCACTTTGGGCCTTACCACTTTCGACGTCATGAGGCGGATCGAGCGTGGCCTGGTTCCAGACGCCGTCGACGCCGACCGCGACCGAGGCGACCGGCACGCCGTTGCCGGACCAGGCGCGGCCGGTCAATTCGTGCACGCCTGCCTCGACGATGCGGTGGCGGGTGTACCAGTCGGGCATGCCCGGCGGCGTCATCAGCGACTTCACGCGCAGATGCGTCACCGGCGTGCCGGCGTCGCCCTTGTTCTGCCGGTAGACGTAGTTGCCGACCTGCTGATAGCCGTCGAACGGGGTGTCGAGCACCTCGATGCGGTCCAGCCATTTCACGCTCGCCATGCCGAACCAGCCGGGCACGATCAGCCGCAGCGGAAAGCCATGCTGCGGCAGCAGCGGTGCGCCGTTCATGGCCCAGACGAGGAGCACGTCCTCGTGCATCGCCAGTTCCGGCGTCAGGCTGCGGCCGAAGTCGTGCTCGCGCCCGGCGTCGATGCCGCGGTCGCGGCCCAGGAACGCCACGTCGCGCGCCGCGTCGGTGAGGCCGGCGCGCTCCAGCACATGCCGCAGCGGCGTGCCGGTCCACTCCGCGGTTCCGACCGCGCCATATTCCCACGGCTGCGTCTGCCAGCGCGGATTGACGTTGGCGCGGCCGTTGCCGGCGCATTCCAGCGTCACGCGGAGTGTGCGCTGCGGCATTTCACGCAGCGCAGCAACGGAGAGGTCGAGCGGCCGGCGCACGCAGCCGGTGACCGACAGCCGCCACGCAGCCTCGTCGGCGACGAACGGCACGTCGAAATGGATCAGCAGGAAATGCAGGCCCGCGGGCGTGACATCGTAACGCAGCGCCTCCAGCGGCAGACCCGAATTGCGGTTCGCCAGCATCGTTTCCTCGCGCGCGAAATCGCCCGCCGTGTGCACGCGCGGGGCGCTGGCCGCGCGAGAAGAGGAAGCCGAGGTCATCGCTGCGATCCGCAAAATCGGGTCGGAGCCTAGCAAGCTTGGCTGTTGCTGCAAGCCGCGTTTTCGGTGTCAACTCGTCGTCCCGCCGTTTCCATTTCTCACACATCGTCAGGGCAGGCGCGAATGCCGTATTCCGACTATCGTCCCGATCTCATGGGTTCTGCGACGCTGGAGCCGTCCGGCCGGATCGAGGCCGGCTCGATGCAAAGCTTCACGCTGATCTACACCGCCGGGCGGTTCGGCCTCGACGATACGGGCTCGCTGAAGATCGGCTTCCGCTTCGCCACCGATTTCGGCCCGGTGCAGTTCACCGATCCGAAGGCTCCCGGCTACACCACGGTGGAGGCCTCGAACGGCGCGACGCTCGACGTCAAATGGGAGTTCAAGCGCAACATCCGCCCGTGGAGCCGCTCGCTCTATATCGGCGTGGTCAAGGAATTCCTCGCGCCCGGCGACACCATCACCATTCGCTTCGGCGATCGCCGCCAGGGCTCGCCCGGCATCCGCGTGCAGACCTATTGCGAATCCGAGTTCGAATTCCGCGTGTTCACCGACGCCATCGCCACCTATGATTATGTGGCGCTGCCGGTCAGCCCGCAGATCGATATCGTGCCGGGGCCGGGCGTGCGCTGGACCGCCCTGCTGCCGACCGCCGTGCGCGCCGGCACGCCGTTCTCGCTTGCGCTGAAGATCGACGACAAATGGGGCAATCCGTCCGATCAGGTGGAGCGCACCGTGCATCTCGTTGCGGACGGCGCCATCGACGGGCTGCCGGAGACGGTGACGATCCGGCGCGGCAACTTCGGCGCGGTGGTGAAGAATTTGCGAGTCGCCGCGCCCGGCATGGTCGGCGTGAGCGTACGCGACGACAACGGCGCGGACATCTGCCGCGCCAATCCGCTCGCGGTGCTCGCTGCCGACGCGCCGCTCGTGCATTTCTGGGGCGATACCCACGGGCAATCGAACGAGACGCTCGGCACCAATTCCGCGCGCGACTATTTCGCCTTCGGCCGCGACAAGGCGCATCTCGACGTGATGGGCCACCAGGGCAACGACTTCCAGATCACCGGCGCGTTCTGGCGCGAACTGAACGTGCTGACCAGGGAGTTCGACCGGCCGGGCGAATTCGTCTGCATCCCCGGCTACGAATGGTCGGCCAACACGGCGGTCGGCGGCGACCGCAACGTGCACTACCGCAACGAGGGCGAGAAGATCCATCGCTCGTCCCATGCGCAGATCGCCGATGCCATCGACATCGTCGACGAGAACAGCGACGCGCATACCGCGCATGAGCTGTTCGAGAAATTGAAGGGCAAGGACTGCGTTGTGCTCGCCCATGTGGGCGGTCGCTATGCCGACGTGAAATTCGCCCATGACGGCACGCTGGAGACGGCGGTGGAGGTGCATTCGGCGTGGGGCACGTTCGAATGGATCCTGCACGACGCGTTCGAGAAGAACTACCGCGTCGGCGTCATGGCCAATTCCGACGGCCACAAAGGCCGGCCAGGCGCGTGCTATCCGGGCGCGTCGTTCTTCGGCAGCATGGGCGGGCTGACCTGCTTCCTCGCCGACAAGCTCGACCGCGACGGTATCTTCGATGCGATGCGGCGGCGGCATCATTACGGCACGACGGGCAACCGCGCTTTCGCCGACGTGTCGGTGGCGCTCAAGAGCGACGGCGCGGTGTTCGACCGCGATCCGGCTTTGCAGAAAACCAGATCGCAGACCACGCGCCGCCTGATCGTGGGCGACATCGCCCATGTGAAGGACGACACGGTGGAGTGGCATATCGACGTCGCCGGCTCGGCGCCGATCGAGCGGCTCGATCTGTACGACGGCCGCGAAACGCTGGAAACGATCCGGCCCTATGAGGCGACGCAACTCGGCCGCCGCGTGCGGCTCGTCTACGAAGGCGCGGAATATCGCGGCCGCGCGCGCACGACCATCTGGGATGGTTCGATCGAGATCGCCGGCAACCGCATCCTGCGCGCCGAGGTGATCAACAACTGGAATCTCGATCGCGGCATTCAGGAGCAGACCGACAGCGCGGTGCGCTTCAAGGCGGTGACGACCGGAAACTACGGCGCGATCGACCTGTGGCTGGCGGAGGACGGCGGGACGCTGCGCTTCAAGACCGCGCCGACGTCCGGCGAGGTGGAGATCAAATCGCTCGGCGTCGAGCCACGCGTGTTCAAGGCCGGCGGCCTCGACCGTGCCGTAAGCGTACAGCGCCTGCCGGAGACCATGACCACCTCGCGGCTCACGCTCAAGCGTCCCATCACGCTGCGGCGCGAGGGCGACACGCGGCTTTATATCCGCATGCAGCAGGAAGATGGACACCGGCTGTGGACCAGCCCGGTCTATCTGCTCCGGGAGTGATGAAATGCTGACGGGCCGGCATTGCGCCGGCCCGTCGTGTTTCGCTTGATCGCGCCTGCTTATTTGGCCGAGGCGCCGGAGGCCTTGATGATCGGCGTGATGCGGGCCATCTCGCTGTCGACCAGTTTCTGCAGGCCGGCCGGGCCGCGGTCCGCACCCTGCGGCGCGGTGCTGCCCAGTTCGTTGTAGCGTTTCTTCACCGTCGGATCGTCCAGCGCCTTGTTGAGCGCCATCACCAGCTTGTCGATGACCTCTTTCGGCGTGCCCTTGGGCGCGACCATGGCGTTCCAGGCATTGAACAGGAAGTCGACGCCGGCTTCCTTGGTGGTCGGCACGTCGGGCAGGCTCTCCAGCCGTGCCGGCGCGGCCACGGCATAGGCCTTCACCGTGCCGGCCTTGATCTGCGGGATCACGTTGAGCGACTGATCGACGATATAGTCGATCTGGCCGGCGACGATATCCGCCAGCGCCGGGCCGGTGCCGCGATAAGGCACCATGGTCGGCTTGATGCCGAACTGCGCGTTGAACACCAGACCCGCCACATGGGAGATCGAGCCGACGCCGGCATGGCCGTAGCTGACCTTGCCTTCATTCTTCTTGAGATAGGCGATCAGCTCTTTCAGGTTCTTCGACGGGTTGTCCTTCTTCGAGACCACGGTCTGCGGCGTGTAGTTGCAGATGCCGACCTGCTCGAAGCCCTTGGCGGGGTCGTATTTCAAATTCGGATAGAGCGACGGCGCGGCGGTCTGGGTTCCCATATTGCCGACCGCGATGGTGTAGCCGTCAGGCGTGGCCTGCGCGGCGCGGGTCATGCCGATGGTGCCGCCGGCGCCGCCGACATTTTCGATCACGAAGGTGGTGTTGAGGGTG
>JAEWJH010000069.1 GCA_023386635.1 Pseudomonadota bacterium | reverse complement strand
CGCAGGCGGTGCTCGATGCACGCTGCGCGGCGCAGGACTGGGCCGGCGCGCTTGCCGCGCTCGACCGGATGAAGGGCGATCTCGAAAAAGCGGATTATCGCCGGCAGCGCGCGGTTCTGCTCACGGCGCGCGCCGAGGCCTTGGCCGAGACCGATCGCGACACCGCGCGCGATCTCGCGCGCGAGGCGGTGAAGCTCGCGCCGGCGCTGGTGCCGGCCGCGGTGCTCGCCGGCCGTCAGCTCGCTGAAGCGGGCGAACGGCGCAAGGCCTCGCGCATTGTCGAAGCGGCGTGGCGCGTCCATCCGCATCCCGATCTCGCCGAGACTTACGCCGATGCGCGGCTCGGCGCGTCGGCGCGCGAGCGGCTCGAGCGAGTGCAGGCGCTGGCCGCGAAAACGCCGGGTGAAATCGAAGGCGCGCTGACGGTGGCGCGCGCCGCGATCGATGCGCGCGATTTCGCGCTCGCCCGTCAGGCGCTGGAGCCGCATGTCGCCGCACCGACCCAGCGTGTCGCGATGCTGATGGCGGAAATCGAGGATCAGGACGGCGGCGACGCCGGCCGCGCCCGGCAATGGATGGCACGGGCGATGACCGCGCGGCCCGATCCGGTTTGGACCGCCGATGGCGTGATCTCCGACCGTTGGCTGCCGGTATCGCCGGTCACCGGCAAGCTCGACGCCTTCCAGTGGAAGGTGCCGCTGGAGGATATCGGTGGCCGTCCCGGCCCGGTGATCGAAATGGCGCCGGGCGCCGCGCCGGCCGATCTGGTGCCGCTGCCCCCGGTGATCGACGACGCGCCGTCGTCCGAGCCGGAGCCCATCGGCGACGAGCGAGAGAAAGACGCGTCGGTTATTCCCGAGCAGGCCTCGCCTCTGGCGGCCGAACTGGCGGCAGCGTCCGCGCCGACCCCGAAACCCGCGGACGTACCGGCCGCCGACCCCGATTTGCCCGCGGCTCCTTCCGTCCGCGAACCGGACAGCCCCAAGCCCGATGCGCCAAAATCCGCCGTGCCGGTGGTGATCCCGCTGGTGCATGCGCCGGACGATCCGGGCATCGGCGGAACCGGGGTGGACGAGAATCCCGAGGGGCTGGCCGCGCCCGCCGCGGGCGGCTGGACCGGCAACGCCCGCCGCCCCGATTGATCGGGCGGGGCCGGATCGCGGTTGCCAATCCGCGGCCGCGTCGATATCAGAGGCGCTGTTGACGGCCCCCTGTCGGGCCGCCCGGAGCCGCAATAGCTCAGTTGGTAGAGCACCTCATTCGTAATGAGGGGGTCGGGGGTTCGAGTCCCTCTTGCGGCACCACTTCCCTTCTTTTTCCGAAAATCCTGCTGATCCGGATGCCGCCTGCGCGGCGCGGGCCGCATCGTCTGCGCTGTTAAATCCGCCGGTCGGCCGGGAACTTCTGCGCGTCTGCGCCATCCAATGAGCAGGACCAGGCAGGAGACGATCCGGATGAGTGCGAATGTGCGTGTGCTTGAGAAGCGCGAGGTTGTCTCCCACGACCTTCCGAACACGAGCCCAACATCACATCAGAAACCGTGCCGCGCCGAAGTCGAAGCGGCGGTGCGGACGCTGATCCGCTGGACCGGAGACGATCCGGAGCGTGAGGGCCTGCAGGAGACGCCGGCCCGGGTGACGCGCGCATTCGAGGAGTTCTTCGCCGGCTATGCGCAGGATCCGGCGGATTACCTCGCCCGCATTTTCGAAGAGGTCGGCGGTTACGACGAGATGGTGCTCCTGCGCGGCATTCCGTTCGAGAGCCATTGCGAGCATCATATGGCGCCGGTGCTTGGCCGCGCCTGGGTCGGCTATGTGCCGAATGGCCGTGTCGTCGGCATCAGCAAGCTGGCGCGCGTCGTTGACGTGTTCGCCCGCCGCTTGCAGGTGCAGGAAAAGATGACGGCGCAGATCGCCGATACCATCGACCAGATCCTGCAACCGAAAGGCGTCGCCGTCGTCGTCAAGGCGACGCACCACTGCATGACGACGCGGGGCGTACACAAGGCGGACACTGATCTCGTCACCAGCCGCATGCTCGGCTGCTTTCGCGACAATCCGCAGCTGAGGCAGGAATTCATGATGGCGGTGCAATAGCGGCAGCGGCGATGCGTTCTTATGCCGGACGAAGTCGAGGAGAACACCATGTCGGACGATCACAACGCGCCAGCCGGGCCTGATCTCACACAAGGGGTCGCGCTGACCGATCTGAAGGACGGAAAGCTCGCCGGCCATGTCGGCGACAGCGAGGTGCTGCTGGTCAAGGTCGAGGACGACATCTTCGCCGTCGACGCGCATTGCACGCACTATCATGGCCCGCTGGCCGAGGGTCTGGTCGTCGGCAAGACCATCCGTTGCCCGTGGCATCACGCCTGTTTCGATCTGCGCAGCGGCGAGGCGACCTGCGCCCCGGCGTTCGCGCCGCTCGATGTGTGGCAGGTGGAACGCAACGGCGACCGGGTCGTGGTGCGCGACAAGCGCGCGATGCCTCGACCCGCGCCATCGGCGCAGCCCGCGCATCCGCGCGCGATCGTCGTCGTCGGGGCCGGCGCAGCAGGGTTCGCGGCGGCGGAGATGCTGCGCCGGCGTGGTTACGGCGGGCGGCTGACGATGATCGGCCATGAAACGTCGTTGCCGGTGGATCGGCCCAATCTGTCGAAGGATTATCTCGCCGGCAGCGCGCCGGAGGATTGGTTGCCGTTGCGCCCGGAGGATTTCTATCGCGACGCGGAGATCGATCTGCGCCTGGGGCTGCAGGTTTCTGCTCTGGATACGAACGCGCACGCGGTGGTGCTGACCGACGGTGAGCGGATTGCGTTCGACAAACTGTTGCTTGCTACCGGCGCCGAGCCAATTCGGCTGCCGATACCGGGCGGCGGCGACACAAAGATTTTCACGCTGCGGTCTCAGGCCGATTGCCGCGCCATCATCGATGCCGCCGCTGCGGCGCGCCGCGTGCTGGTGGTCGGCGCAAGCTTCATCGGCCTCGAAGTGGCGGCGTCGCTGCGCACGCGCGGTCTCGAGGTGCATGTGGTCGCGCCCGAAGCGCGGCCGATGGAGCGCGTGCTCGGCGCGGCGATGGGCGATTTCGTCCGTGCGCTGCATGAGAAGCACGGCGTGGTGTTCCATCTTGGCGATACGGTCGCCGGCTACGACGGACAGCGCGCGACGTTGAAGAGTGGTGCGACGATCGACGCCGACATGATCGTCGAGGGCGTCGGCGTCAAACCGAGACTCGATCTGGCGGAGCGCGCCGGCCTCACCATCGACCGCGGCGTGGTGGTCGATGCCTTCCTGCAGACCAGCGCGCCGGACATCTACGCCGCCGGCGACATCGCCCGCTGGCCGGATCCGCACAGCGCTGCGCGCATCCGCGTCGAGCACTGGGTGGTGGCGGAGCGCCAGGGTCAGACGGCCGCGCTCAACATGCTCGGCGAGAACACGCGGTTCGACGCCGTGCCGTTCTTCTGGAGCCAGCACTACGATGTGCCGATCAACTATGTCGGCCATGCCGAGCAGTGGGACGAGATCGTCGTCGAGGGCAGCATTACCGACAAGGATTGCCTGCTGCGTTATCGCAAGGATGGCCGGCAACTCGCGGTCGCGTCGATCTTCCGCGATCTGGCGAGCCTCATGGAAGAAGCCGGACTGGAGCGCGGTTCGGCCTGAGCTTTCGCGATCGGCTTTGGCGGCTCGCCGCCCGGCTCGGCTGGTCCCATCCACAAAAGAAAAAACCCGCCCGGAACGCCCATGTTCTGGCGGGTTTTTCCTCGCTTCATCCGGATATCAGCATCCCTGACATGGCCGGCTCACCACCGTGCTGTCAACGAGAGATAGATTTGGCCTATAGCCCGATCATAACCCGCAATTAGTCCTGTGAATTCCGGGAGATAGGCGATGCGGCGCGGCCGGGGCCGGGTGGCATAAGGCTCGGGTTTTTGCATCGTGTCTGCGCTCCTGTTGGCTCGGGTGCGTCCGTCTGTCCGCGCGCGCAAGGCGTTGCATCGCGAGAGGCCGCCGCGTCGCGTCGCGGAAACGGTGCATCGCCCGGTGCGCGCGTTCGATCGGTCGCGCCTCGCTTCTATTCCCGTCGTATATTGAACGGCGATTCGTTTCCGGCGCGGCCGGCGAGGATGTGATGGTGAAACCGGCGGTCATTCTGGTAGGCGCGGACAAGGGCGGTGTCGGCAAGACCACGGTCGCGCGCACGCTGCTCGACTACTTCACCGCGCACAAGATCGGCGTGCGCGCCTTCGACACCGAAGCGCCACGCGGCACGCTGAAGCGGTTCCATCCGGACGTGACCGAGGTGGTCGACGTCACCGCGGTGCCGGACCAGATGAAGATCTTCGACACGCTCGGCACCGCCGAGGCGAAGGTCACGGTAATCGACATCCGCGCGGGTCTGCTGTCGCCCACCCTGCAGGCGCTGCGCGACATCGGCTTTCTCGAATCGGTGCAGAAGGGGCAGATCACCTTCTGCGTGTTCCACATCCTCGGGCCGTCGATCGCCTCGCTCGACGAGATCGCCGACACCGCGCAGTTCGTCGGGGACGCGCGCTATTTCCTGGTGAAGAACTTCATCAACAACACCTCGTTCTTCGACTGGGATCCGGCGACCTACGACAGCTATTTCAAGCGTATCCGCGGCGCGTCGGAAATCACCGTGCCGAAGCTCAACGAGATGGCCTGCGAGCAGGTCGAGCTGGCCTCGGTGCCGTTCGTCACCTTCGTCGCCAACAAGACCGCGCGCGGCGACGCCGCCAACTATTCGTTCGTGCTGCGCGGCTATGTGCGCCACTGGCTCGGCAATGTCTGGAGCGAGTTCGACCGCGTGAAGCTGCCGGAAAGCCTCACCGCGCGCCCCGAAGGCTCGGTCCATCAGATCGCCGGATAAGCGCCCGCATCGGTGCGCGACGATAAAGCCGGCCTGAGAGCCGGTTCTTGGAGCCAGTCTTTAGGGCCATGTCGTTTCGCAGCGCGATCTATCTTGTGATGTCGCCGCGCCCGCAGGTCGGACGCACCCTGGTCGCGCGCCTGCTGCTCGACTTCTTCCTGTTCAATGCGCGCGAAGCGGAAGCATTCGACCTCAACGACGAGGGCGAGTTGCCGCGCTGCTTTCCCGCGCATGCGGAGCACGCGTCGATCGCCGGCATCAAGGAACAGATGGCTCTGTTCGACCGGCTGATCGCCGGCGACGGCACCAATCGCATCGTCGATGTCGGGCCGCTGGCGCTGCGGCCGTTTCTCGATGTGCTGCGCGACACCGGCTTCGCGCTGGAAGCGCGCGAGCGGCGGATCGCGCCGGTCGTGCTGTTCGTCGCGTCCGACGACGCCACATCGCGCCGGATGTACGACAGGCTGGTGCGCGAGGCCGCGGGCCTGATCGTCGTTCCCGTGCTCAACGAGATGATCGGCGTGCCGCGAGAGCGCTACCCGGCGAGCACCGCGACGGTGCGCCTTCCCGCGCTCGCGCCGGGATTGCGGCCTTACATCGCGCCGCCGTTCACCTTCTCCGGGCCGCGAATCACAACCGTGCCCATGACGGTCGGATTGGAGCTGCAGCGCTGGATGCGGCGCATTTTTGTGGAGTTCCGGGAGCTTGATCTGCGCATATTATTGGCAGACCTGCAGCAAAGATTGCGGAATCCCGCCTGAATCGTCGAGTTTTGGCCCGTTTTCGCCCGATTATTTTCAACTTTTATTACGCATTGCCAAACAAGGGGGATGACGGCGAGGCCGGAGTGAAGGAACGTTCAGACAGCTGCCGCGTTTTCCAGCGCGGTTCACCTGATGCGAGGAGGTTCCAGCATGCTGACACTCTTCCTCATTTCGATCCTGGCGGCCGTTGGTCTCACCGTCGCTGCGGTGATGATGCAACCGGCGAAACGCACGCTCCGTTTCTGACGGATGAGACGGATGATCTGATTGCGTCTGATCGGGAAGCGTTCGTCTTTCAAAAAACTTCGTGTTGCGTGATGGCGTAGGGGTTGCGTAAAAGTTGTGTCGGGCGTGCGTCAGGGGCGGTTTCCACCGCCCCTTTTTGTTACGCTCGCCTTGGTTACGATCATCGCCGTCGAAGCGGTCGATGCGGTCGAAGAGCTGGAGAAGGTCACCCCGTGAATCTGCTGCTGTCGCGCCGTTTCGCGCCGCTGTTCTGGTGCCAGTTCTTTTCCGCCTTCAACGACAATTTTCTCAAGACCGCGCTGGTCTTCCTGATCCTGTTCCGCATCGGCGATGCGTCGATGTCGCATACGCAGGGCGAGGTTCTGATCACGCTCGCCGGCGCGATCTTCATCTTTCCGTATTTCGTGTTGTCCGCGCTCGGCGGCGAACTCGCGGACCGCTACGACAAGGCGCGGGTGGCGCAACGGCTCAAGCTCGGCGAGATCGCCATCGCCTTCATCGCCATCGCCGGTTTTCTCATGGCGTCGCTGCCGGTGCTGTTTCTGGCGCTGTTCGGCTTCGGCGTCATCGCCGCGCTGTTTGGCCCGATCAAATACGGCATCCTGCCGGATCATCTGCCGTCGTCGGCCTTGCCGGCGGCGAATGCGCTGGTCGAAGGCGCGACCTTCATCGCCATCCTCACCGGCACCATCACCGCCGGCTATTTCGCCGCGGTTGCCGGCGCGACCGTGATCGCGCTCACCGTCGCGCTGTTCGCGCTCGCCTGCTGGCTGTCGAGCCTGTTCATCCCGCCGACGCGGGAATCCGCGCCCGATCTCGTGGTCGCGCGCAACATCTTTTCCTCCACCGGCACGCTGCTGCGGCAGTTGCGCGGCGACGGGCGGCTGTGGTGGGGCGCGCTGGTGACGAGCTGGTTCTGGCTCGCCGGCATCGTCACGCTGTCGCTGCTGCCGCCGCTGATCAAGACGCGGCTTGGCGGCGACGAACATGCGGTGACGGTCTATCTCGCGCTGTTCTCGGTCGCGGTCGGCTGCGGCTCGGCGCTGGCGGCGATCCTCTCGCACGGCCGCATCGTGCTCGGCATCACCATCGCCGGCGGCGTGGTGCTCGGCATTGCGGCGCTCGATCTCGGTCTCGCGGTGTGGGGGCTCGACGTGGCGACGGGCGCGCTGTCGCCGGGCGATCTGCTCACGACGGCGCGCGGCGTGCGCGTCGCGTGCGATCTCGCCGGTATCGCCATCGGCGGCGGTCTTTACATCGTGCCGGTGTTCGCCGCGGTGCAGGCCTGGGCCGGCGCGAATTTCCGCGCCCGCACGGTGGCGGCGGTCAATATTCTCAATGCGGCGTTCATGACCGGCGCGACGGTGCTGGTCGCGCTGCTGCAAAGTCTCGGCGTCACCATCGCCATGCTGTTCGCCGCCGTCGGCGTGCTGACGCTGGTGGCCGCCGCGCTGATCCGGCTCACCGTGCCGGCGAACATCGCGCCGCAGCAGGCGTGGTGACGTTTCCTCTTTTCACCATCATGCTCTAGAAGAAACCATGCTTGCCGCCCTGAAAAACCTGATCGGCGCGTTATCGGACAGCGAGACGCAGCCGCGTTTCGCGCCGGATGATTTTCGTGTCGCCGCCGCCGCGTTGCTGATCCATGTCGCCACCATCGACGGGGCGTTCGCGGAGACCGAGCTGGCGACGCTGCGCGATATCCTGCGCCGGCGCTTTTCCCTCGACGATGCCAGCATCGACGCGCTGATCGATGAGGCTTCGGCGGTCGAGCGCGAGGCGATCGATCTCTATGGCTTCACCGCCAAGCTCAACCGCGTGCTCGACGACGCCGGCCGCGAGCGCATGGTGGCGTCCATGTGGGACGTGGTGTTCGCCGACGGCAAGGCGACCGAGTTCGAAAGCAATCTGATCTGGCGCGCCGCCGATCTGCTCGGCGTTTCGCGGGAGACGCGCATCGCGCTGCGTCAGCAGTCGGAAGCGCGTGCCGCTGGCATCGGCGGAGACGATCGATGACAGCGCTGCGTCCCGTCACGGTGATCACCGGCGCATCCGCCGGCATCGGCGCCGAACTGGCGCGGGTGTTCGGCCGGCATGGTCACGCGCTCGTTCTGCTCGCGCGGCGCACCGAACGGCTGGAAACGCTTGCGGCGGAAATCGCCGCGAGCGGCGCGCCGCCGCCGCTGGTCGTCACCTGCGATCTGCTGGCGCCGCAGGCGGCGGAGCAGCTGGCGCAAACGCTCGCGCACGAAGGCGTCGAGCCGCAATATCTCGTCAACAATGCCGGCTTCGGTCTGGTCGGTCAGGCGGTCGAACTGTCGCACGCCGAGCAGTTGGCGATGATCGATCTCAACATCCGGGTGTTGACTGAATTGTCGCTGCGCTTCGCCGACAGTGTCGCGCGCCAGCGCGGCGGCATTCTCAATGTCGCGTCGATGGCGGCCCTGGTGCCCGGCCCCGGCATGGCGGTCTATTACGCCAGCAAGGCCTATGTGCTGTCGTTCAGCGAAGCGCTGTCGGTGGAGTTGAAGCCGCGCGGCGTGCGCGTCACCGCACTGTGCCCTGGTCCGGTTCCGACCGAGTTCGCGGAACGCGCCGGTGTCACCCGTCAGACGCGACCGGGTCCGGTGTCGATGCCGGCCGATATGGTGGCGGAGGCCGGCTATCGCGGGCTGATCGCGGGGCAGCGTCGGGTGATCCCGGGCGCGAAGCTCAAGCTCTTGCGGTTTGTCATCGCGCTCGTGCCGACGTCCGTGCTGCTCGCCGCCGTCAGCCTGCGCCAGCGCCGCCGTCTCGTGCGGCAGGGGCAGAAATAAGGCTCCGGCTCCGCTCCCGTTTCATGGCAGATCGCCGCCAAGGCGGTTGCAAACAGGCCGTGAGCGATTACCAATGCGATCCGGTGCCGCGCATGCGGCAGTCTGCGATTCGATGATGAAGCAACCTGTTCTCCTCGTTCTGCATCAGGAGAATTCCTCGCCCGGCCGGGTGGGGCAGGCGCTGACCCGCATGGGCTTTCCGCTCGATGTGCGCCGGCCGGCGCTGGGCGATGCCTTGCCGAAGACCATGCAGGATCACGCCGGCGCGGTGATCTTCGGCGGCCCGCAAAGCGCCAACGATACCGACGCGTTCATCAGGCGCGAGATCGATTTCGTCGGCGTGCCGCTGCGCGACCGCAAGCCGTTCCTCGGCATCTGCCTCGGCGCGCAGATGATGGCGCGGCATCTCGGCGCGGCGGTGTCCGCGCATCCGGACGGTCATGCCGAGGTGGGCTATTACCCGATCCGGCCGACGGCGGATGGTCTTGCGGTCTGCGAGGCCTGGCCGGACCACGTCTATCAGTGGCACCGCGAGGGGTTCGCGCTGCCTGCGGGCGCCACGCTGCTGGCCGAGGGCGACACATTCTCGGTGCAGGCGTTCCGCTACGGCACCGGCTACGCGCTGCAGTTCCATCCGGAGGTGACGCACGCGATGATGTGCCGGTGGACCGTGCGCGGCGCGCATCGCTTCGAACTGCCCAATGCCAAGCCGCGCGCGGCGCATTTCGCCGACCGGCCGGTCTACGATCTCGCGTTTCGCAACTGGCTGATGGCGTTTCTCACCCGCTGGATCGAGACGCCGCAGGGGGCGGGTGCCGGCGCGGCCAAGCCGGCTGAATCAGCCTGAGCGCCTTTCGGGGCGTTAAAACCGTCGCTTTCATTTTCGGCAAATTGCGCCGCGTCCGTGCCGGGGAACATCGGACAGAGGGGCAGGCGCGGAAAGGCTTGTGAGGGCGGGGAGCGGCCGTCATATTTGTCCCCTTGGCCGGACGGGCTACGCGCCCTGTCCGAAGATCTGGATGCGAAGACCCGGAGGCGCTGGAGCACATGCAGGCAGAGGGCGGAAACGAGCGTCGTCCGTCGTCGTTTGTCGCTGAAGCTCTGCAAGCCTCCGACGGCTTCCTCGAACTGCTGCCGATCGCCACCCTCATCTGCGATGCCGGCGGGCGCATCCTGCAGTTCAATCGTCACGCGGTGGCGATCTGGGGCCGCACGCCGCAACGCGGCGAGCTGCACAGCGCCTTCGTCGCCGAATGCAGATTTCTCGAACTCGACGGCGAGCCGCTGCCGCATTCGATGCTGCAGCAGGTGCTGATGACGGGCGCGCCGGTCCGCGACAGGGAATTGATCGTCCAGCGCTGGGACGGCAGCCGCGTGACGCTGTGGCTCAACATCGATCCGCTGAAGAACGACAGCGGCCAGGTGATCGGCGCGGTCAACTGCTTCCTCGACATCACCGAGCGCAAGGCGGTGGAGGAAAATCTCCGCGCGTCGCGGCGGGCGTTGCGCGAAGAGCAGCAGCGCATGGCGGCGACCTACGAACATGCCGCCATCGGCATTTCCGAGGTCGATGCGGACGGCTGCTTCATCCGCGTCAACGAAGCGATCTGCGACATCACCGGCTACAAGCGCGACGATCTTCTCAACAACCGCCTGTTCCGCCACACCTTCAAGGACGATATCGATCCCGATCGCGATGCCTGGCTGCGGCAGGCCGCCGGCGAGATCGACTTCTATTCGGTGGAAAAGCGCTTCACCCGTCTCGACGGCCGCATCATCTGGATGTCGGTGCGCTCTCAATCGGTCCGCGATGCCGACGGGCGCTTTCTCTATGCGGTGCGCGTGGTGCAGGACATCACCACGCGCAAGCTCGCCGAGCAGCGGCAGAAGCTCCTGGTCGACGAACTCAATCACCGCGTCAAGAACACGCTGGCGACGGTGCAGTCGCTGGCGTCGCAGTCGGCGCGCGGTGTGCAGTCGCCGGCGGCGTTCCGCGAGCGGTTCGAGGGTCGCCTGATCGCGCTGTCGAAGGCGCATGATCAGCTTACCTTGCAGCACTGGTCGCATGCCGGCCTGCGCGACATCGTCTCCGGCTCGCTCGCGCCATATGTGCCGGGCGGCAGCGGCCGCGCGGTGCTGCGCGGCGAGGACCTCACGCTGCGGCCGCGCGCGGCGCTGACGCTGGCGATGGCGTTCCATGAGCTGACCACCAACGCCGCCAAATACGGCGCGCTTTCCACCTCGTCCGGCCGGCTGGAGCTGAACTGGGAAGAGCACAAGGCGCGCGCCGCGCGGCCGGCGCATGTGCGGATCGAATGGGTGGAGCAGGGCGGCCCGCCGGTGACGACGCCGTCGCGCCGCGGCTTCGGCTCGAGCCTGATCGAGGGCAGCATCGCCTCCGAGCTGGGCGGCAATGCGCGGCTCGACTACGCGCCGGAGGGGCTGCGCTGCACGATCGAGATCCCGGTTACGGCGCTGAGCGGCCGCGAAGGGCGTGCGGCAAGGCGGTAGCGCCTGTTGCGGGCATTCAAGCCAGCGCGCCCGCTTAGGCTGCCGCCATGCGGACCATCATCGGAATGGCCGGGACACGGACAAGAATCTGCTTCGCCAGCAGGGATCGGTTCTGGACGAGCGACCGCCGTCAGGCGGCATCAATCGCGGCGGATGGGAAATCTGGGAAGAATTTGGTGGAGCCAGGCGGGATCGAACCGCCGACCTCGTCATTGCGAACGACGCGCTCTCCCAGCTGAGCTATGGCCCCGCCGATGTGCCGGACGGTCGCGACCGGCACGAGTGGCGGGGGTGTAAGGCGTGGGGTTGGGGCTGTCAAGGATGGGCCGATTTGGATCGCCGATTGGGAGCCGATCGGCACACGATCGGCAAACGATCGGACTGCCGCTGCGACGCCGCCCGCGCTTGTTCCGGCAAGGGCTTCCCGCTACGTTCGCCCGCATATCCGGCCGGTTCGGCCGGTTCCGGGCCGTCCCGGCCCGCGATTTCCCGCAAGGCAAGCTCGCCGAGAAGCAAGGCAAACCGTCCGATCATGCGCTCGATCCTCGATGTCATCCTGCTGGTACTCCAGCTCTATGTCTGGCTCCTGATCGCCGCGGCGATCCTGTCGTGGCTGATCGCCTTCAATGTCGTGAACACACGCAATACCTTCGTGGCGATGGTCGGCGACTTCCTCTACCGGATCACCGAGCCGGTGCTGCGGCCGATCCGCAACCTGCTGCCCAATCTCGGCGGCATCGACGTCTCGCCGGTGATCCTGATCCTGATCATCTTCTTCCTGCAGAGCGTGATCGCCCGCTACATCTATCCCAACGTGTTCTGAGCGCATGATCCCGAAAAGTGGGGGCCGGTTTTCGGGCAAGATCATGCGCAAAGATGAGTGAGCCGTGGACGGCGAGCGCAACCGGCGTGGTCGTCACCGTGCGGCTCACGCCGCGTGGCGGACGCGATGCGCTCGACGGTGTCGCCACGCTCGCCGACGGACAGACCGTGCTGAAAGCGCGGGTGCGCGCCGCGCCGACCGAGGGCGAGGCCAATGCCGCGCTGATTGCGCTGCTGGCCAAAGCCGCCGAGGTACCCAAAGGAAGCGTCGGCTTGATTGCCGGGCAGACCGCCCGTATCAAACGCCTCGCCATCGCCGGCGATCCGGCGGCATTGATTGCGGCGCTGTCGCGCAGCATCGCGACACCCTGAGGGTCTGATCATGAGCGCGCGCATCATCGACGGGAAAAGCATCGCAACCGATCTGCGCGCGCGTGTCGCCGCGTCGGTGCGCGCGCTCGATGAGCAGAACGTGCGGCCCGGCCTTGCCGTGGTGCTGGTCGGCGCCGATCCGGCGAGCGAGATCTATGTGCGCAGCAAGAGCCGCGCGGTGATGGAAGCCGGCATGCGGGCGTTCGATCACAAGCTGCCGGCGGATGCCACCGAAGAGCATGTGCTCGCGCTGGTGCGCAAGCTCAATCAGGACGCCGATGTGAGCGGCATCCTGGTGCAACTGCCGCTGCCGGCGCAGATCGATCCGCACAAGGTGATCGAGGCGATCGACCCGTCGAAGGATGTGGACGGCTTCCATCCGCTCAATGCCGGCCGCCTCGCGCGCGGCCTGCCGGGTCTGGTGCCGTGCACGCCGCTCGGCTGCGTGATCCTGGCGAAAACCGCGCGGCCGTCGCTCGCGGGTCTCAACGCGCTGGTGATCGGCCGCTCCGGCATCGTCGGCAAGCCGGTGGCGCAACTGCTGCTGGCGGAAGATGCCACCGTCACCATCGCCCATTCGCACACGGTCGATCTGCCGGCCCTGACGCGGCAGGCGGACCTGCTGGTGGCGGCGATCGGCCGGCCCAATTATGTCAAGCCGGACTGGATCAAGCCCGGCGCCATCGTCGTCGATGTCGGCATCAACCGCATCGCCGGCGCCGACGGCAAAAGCCGCGTGGTCGGCGATGTCGATGCCGGCGCGGCGGCGGTCGCGGGTGCGATCACGCCGGTGCCGGGCGGCGTCGGGCCGATGACCATCGCCTGCCTGCTGGCGAACACGGTGCGCGCCGCCTGCGTGCAGCACGGGTTACAGCCACCCGTGTTCTGAACCTTTCGCCGCGCCGCCCGACGAAACGGGTATGATCTGGTGCGCCTGCGGCGGAGGAAAGCCATGAGCCGGACTTTGGGGGTCATGTTCGCGGCCATGGTCGCGCTCGGCGGAGCATCTCTCATCGCGCCGGCCGCCGCGCAAACCGTGGTCAGCAGCGTCACCCGGTTCGATATCGACAAGTGCCGCTATACCGCCGGCAAGGCCGAAGAAGACTACGGCGAATGGCGCTGTTCCGGCTTTCAGGGAATCCCGATTTACGCGACCTCTGGCGATATGCGCTTTTATGTCAGCTTCGGGCGCAACGCTAAAAACGAACCGGCCGCCAGGGAAACGCTGGCGTCCTTCAACGGCGAGGGCACGACGATCGAGTGGCGCTCCGAGCGCGGCGCGAACGGCAAGCTCACGCCCTTCGCGGCGATCATGCGGTTCCGCACGTCGGTGGCGGATGGCGACAAGACGGTGCCCGGTCAGGTGCTGGTGGTGACGCGGCTTGGCGATGGCCGCGCGCCCGGCACGGTCTGCCGCGTCGGTTATGTCGATGCGCGCGCCAATCCCGACGCCAATGTTCTGGCGCAAAAAATCGCCGACGAACACGCGCGCAGCTTCAAGTGCGGCAGCGACAAGCCGGTGATGCCCGGACAGCGCGGCCCCGGTTTCAGCGGGCCGATGGGAGACTAGAGGTCACAGTCGCGCCGCATCCGCGGTCGATCCTCATGGCGAGGAGCCGCCAAGCGGCGTCTCGAACCATGCAGGCCCGTCTGTCGCGCGATCGTGCCCTGCGTCCTTCGAGACGCGCATCTTCGCCTGCGGCGTCGGCGCGCTCCCTCGGGTCGAGCCCGAGGCAGGCTCTCGGGATGAGGCTCGTAGAGCTGCGTGATGATATTGGAAGGTTACGCCGACCAGGCGTAGGCGACCTTGTCTAGCGTCTTGTCGCCGAACCGCTCGGACGAGCGAGCCACCGCGCGGCCGCCGACCGCGCCGTAGAACGATACGGCGGGTTCGTTGTCCGACAGCGCCCACACCACCAGCGACTTCAGGCCGCTTTGCGCGAGATCGCGCCGCGCCGCGGAGAACAGCCGGCGGCCGAAACCGAGACCCTGGAATTCCGGCCGCAGATAAATCTCGTAGACCTCGCCGTCATAGGCGAGACTGCGCGCGCGGTTGCGGCCGTAATTGGTGTAGCCCGCGACCTGATCGCCGAACTGCAGCAGCGAGATGCGGCTGCCCTTGCGGATTGCCTGATCCCACCAGTCCGGCCCGCGGCGGTTGACCAGCTTGTCGAGTTCGGCGCCGGGGATGATGCCGCGATAGGCGGCGCGCCACGCATCGTCATGGGTCGCGGCCACGGCCGACGCATCGGTCGGTTTGGCGCGGCGGATCTCGATGGTGACGGTGCTCATAGCCGGGATATGAGCAAGCAATGTGCCGCGCTTCAAGTCCTGTGGTGAGCGATCAGTTAACGGGTGTGGATTACACGCCACACCGGCGCGCATTTGCACAACGCGGTGAATCGGTTAGCGCATGGTCCCGAAAAGTGGGAACCGGTTTTCGGACCAGACCATGCGCCGATAAAACGCATGGTCCCCATCGCGGAAGCCGTCCTCAGGCGTCGGCGGCTTCGCGGGCGCGCTCGTCGCGCTTGCGCTCGTTCTCGTCGAGCAGCTTCTTGCGCAGCCGGATCGACTTCGGCGTGACCTCGACCAGTTCGTCGTCCTGAATATAGGCGAGCGCCTTTTCCAGCGACATGCGGATCGGCGGAGTCAGCCGCACCGCCTCGTCCTTGGATGTGGTGCGGATGTTGGTCAGCTTCTTGCCCTTGAGCACGTTGACGATCAGATCGTTGTCGCGGGTGTGCTCGCCGACGATCATGCCGTTGTAGACCTTCCAGCCCGGCTCGATCATCATCGGGCCGCGGTCTTCCAGATTCCACAGCGCGTAGGCGACGGCTTCGCCGGCTTCGTTGGAGATCAGCACGCCGTTGCGCCGGCCCTGGATCGGGCCCTTGTACGGCGCATAGGCGTGGAACAGCCGGTTCATGATGGCGGTGCCGCGCGTGTCGGTCAGCAGTTCGCCCTGATAACCGATCAGGCCGCGCGTCGGCGCGTGGAAAACCAGCCGCTGGCGGTTGCCGCCGGACGGCTTCATCTCCATCAGGTCGGCCTTGCGCTCCGACATCTTCTGCACGACCACGCCGGAATGTTCCTCGTCGAGGTCGATCACGACTTCTTCGATCGGCTCCAGGGTCTGGCCGTTCTCTTCGCGCAGCAGCACCTTCGGCCGCGACACCGAAAGCTCGTAGCCCTCGCGGCGCATGTTCTCGATCAGGATGCCGAGCTGCAATTCGCCGCGGCCGGCGACTTCCATGGAATCCTTGTCGTCGCTTTCGGTGACACGCAGCGCGACGTTGGCTTCGGCTTCACGCAGCAGCCGGTCGCGGATCATGCGGCTCGTCACCTTGTCGCCTTCGGTGCCGGCGAGCGGGGAATCGTTGACGCGGAAGGTCATCGCCAGCGTCGGCGGATCGATCGGCTGCGCCGGGATCGCTTCGGTGACTTCCGGCGCGCAGATCGTGTGCGCCACCGAGGCTTCCGGCAGGCCCGCCAGCGCGACGATGTCGCCGGCTTCGGCTTCCTCCACCGGCTGACGCTCGAGACCGCGGAACGCCAGCACCTTGGTGATGCGGCCGGTCTCGATCAGCTTGCCCTCGCGGTCGAGCACCTTCGCCGCCTGATTCGGCTTCACGGTGCCGGAGGTGATGCGGCCGGTGATCAGGCGGCCGAGATAGGGGTTGGCTTCCATGATGGTGCCGAGCATGCGGAACGGGCCTTCTTCCACCTTGGCCGGCGGCACATGCTTGAGCACGAGTTCGAACAGCGGCGTCATGCCGGCGTCTTGCGGACCGTCGAGGCTCGTCGACATCCAGCCCTGCTTGGCCGAGCCGTACAGGATCGGGAAGTCGAGTTGCTCGTCGGTGGCGTCGAGCGCGGCGAACAGGTCGAACACCTCGTTCAGCACTTCGTTGGCGCGCGCGTCGGCGCGGTCCACCTTGTTGATGACGACGATGGGGCGCAGGCCCATGCGCAGCGCCTTCGACACCACGAACTTGGTCTGCGGCAGCGGCCCTTCGGCGGCGTCCACCAGAACCAGCGCGCCGTCCACCATGTTGAGGATGCGCTCCACCTCGCCGCCGAAGTCGGCGTGGCCGGGCGTGTCGACGATGTTGATGCGCGTTTCGTTCCAGACGATCGAGGTTGCCTTGGCGAGAATGGTGATGCCGCGCTCGCGCTCGATGTCGTTTGAATCCATCGCGCGTTCGGTGACGCGCTGGTTCTCGCGATAGGTTCCCGACTGCTGCAGCAGGCGATCGACCAGCGTGGTCTTGCCGTGGTCGACGTGGGCGATGATGGCGATGTTGCGCAGGTTCATCCGATTTCTTTCGCTGTCTTCATCTGGCGAGACCGCACCACGAAGCGTCGCGTGGTGCTTGGCATGGTGCTTGGCACACGGCGGGCCGCGGTCGTCTCATGAACGTCATATGGGTCGTCTGGCGGCAGCCGGCCGAATGCCCGGCGCGAACGGCCCGACGGCGACCAGAAACCAAAGCGCGGGCTCCCAGCACACACACCGGGCCCGCGAATTTGCGCGGAATATAGCTTCGAAATGCCGCAGCGCAACAGACAACAGGGCTGGCCGGGAGCCTTTCGGGCGGAACTTCGTTAATCTGCAGCCCTCCCGAAACACCTCCGGAACCGCAGGAACCCGCCCATGGCTACCAGACTCACCCCCGATGCCCGCCGCCAGGCCATGGAACGCCTCTCCGGGTGGTCCGCCGTCGCGGATCGGGACGCCATCACCCGGAAATTCACGTTTCGGGACTTCAAGCAGGCCTTCGCTTTCATGACCCGCGTGGCGGAGGTGGCGGAGGAGATGAACCACCATCCGGAATGGTTCAACGTCTACAAGACCGTCGAGGTGACGCTTTCCACCCATGATGCCGGCGGGCTGACCGACCTCGACGTCAAGCTGGCCGAAGCCATGGACCGGCTGGCGCAACAGTGACCGTTTGACCGGGTGAACTCCGGCACTCGATGGGCGTTGCCATCGGCACGAGCCATTCCCATCTGAGGTCTCATGTCGATTGCTCGCACCTTTGCCGCCCGCGCGCTGGCGGCCCGTGGTCTTAGTGGCGGGAGCCGAAAAGGCTCCGCGCGCGACGAGGCTTATGTCCGCCGCGGCTTCTGGCAGAAGTTCGAGCGCGTGGCGGTGCTGATCCCCTTCGCGTCGGATCTCGTGGCCGCGTATTTCTGCGCGGTCGACCGCAGGACGCCGCATCATGTGCGGCTCGTCCTGTTCGCGGCGCTCGCCTACTTCGTCATGCCGCTCGACGGCCTGCCCGACGTGATGCCCATGCTCGGCTTCGCCGATGATGCGGCGGTGCTCGCCGGCGCCATCAAATTGGTGTCGAGCCACATCAAGCCGGCGCATCGCGAGCGCGCGCATGAGGTGATCGCCAAGGCGTCGCATCTGTTCGCGCGCTGATCCGGCAATTTCTCCGTTCGTATCGCATCTTGGCCTCGGTCTCTCGCCTCCCAAGCGATTGGGCAAGCGATCGAGCATGCCGCGGTCCTGGACATCTCGCGGGGCGGGCTGCATAAGCCATCCGCGCCATCGGTAGTTGACTGACTGTTCAGTCGGTTATTAACTTCGCGCCCGTCCTCGTCGTCCGCGATATGCCCTTGCGGGCCTTCTCATCAGGAGAACATCCATGGCCGCGTCTCGTTTGCGCCGTCTCGGCGCCATCGCCACCAGTATTCTCGGTATCACTTTCGCCGGAGCCGCGGCCGCGCAGACCCCGGACGTGACCTGGAAATTCGCGCACGAAAATCGCGAGACCGTTCCGGCCGCGAAAGCGGCGCATATCCTCGCCGACGCTGTCGCCAAGAAGACCAACGGCCATTTCAAGATTCAGATTTATCCGGCCGGCCAGCTCGGCAAGGAAGCCCAGCTGATCGAGCAGCTTCAGCTCGGCACCGTGCAGATGGCGTTCACGCCGACCGCGCCGTTGAGCAATTTCGAGCCGCGGCTGCAGCTCATCGATCTGCCGTTCCTGTTTCCCTCGCGCGACGCCGCTTATGCGGTGCTCGACGGCCCGGTCGGACAGGAACTGCTGGCCGGTCTCGGCAAGCGTGGCATCAAGGGCCTGGCGTTCTGGGAGAGCGGCTTCAAGCAGATGACCAGCTCGGTGAAGCCGATCCTCGCGCCCGGCGATCTCAGCGGCCAGAAGGTGCGCACCATGCAGAGCCCGATGCTGCTGGAGCAGTATCGCGAATGGGGCGCCAATCCGGTCGCGATCAGCTTCTCGGAAACCTATAACGCCCTGCAGCAGGGCGTGGCCGATGCGCAGGAAAACCCGCTGGTCTCGATCGACTCCATGCGCTTCTACGAAGTGCAGAAATATCTGACCCTGAGCAATCACGGCTACACGGCGTTCGCCGTGATGGCCAACCGCAAGGCCTACGACTCGCTGCCGGCTGAATACCGCAAGGCGCTGGACGAAGCGGTGATCGAAGCGCGCGACGCCGAGCGCAAAGAGAGCAAGCAGGTCGACGAGGAATTGCTGAAGAAGATCTCGCAGCACATGAAGATCGAGGAACTGCCGGCGGCGGGCCGTCAGGCTTTCGTCAAGGTCAGCCGCGAGCTGCACAAGAAGTATGAGAGCAAGGTCACCAAGGTCTTGCTCGACAAGACCTACGAGCAGACCAAGCCGTTCGAGAAGTAAACTCGCCCGGCGGAACAGAAACGATGTGGCGCAGCATCGACCGCTGGCTGACCGGCTTTGAAACGGTCTGCCTTGCCGCCGGCACCGCGGTCGCGACATTGGTCGCGACCGCTCAGGTGCTGCTGCGCTATTTCGGCGGCACCGGCCTGTTCTGGGCCGAGGAATTGACCGTCTATGTCCTGATCTGGACGGCGTTCATCGCCGCGGGCGCCGCCGTGCGCGGCAACGACCATCTCAGTGTCGAACTGCTTCAGGTCGCGCTTCGCCCGCAGCATCAGCGCGTGCTGCACCGGATCGTTGCCGTGATCGGCCTGATCAGCGGGGCCGCGCTGCTGGTCTACAGCGTCCGTTTCGTCGAGACCGTCTACGAATACGAACAGCTCTCGCCGGCGCTGCAATGGCCGATGTGGATCGTTTATCTCGCGCTGCCGCTGTGCGGCGTGTTGCTGTGCCTGCGGTTTACGCAGCAGATCGTCGCGCCGACGCCGCCGGTCCACGGTGAGGCCGCCGTCAAGGATTTCCTATGACCAGGGATGTCCTATGACATTGTCGATCGTCGCCATCCTCGCCGCGCTGCTGATCACCGGGCTGCCGATCTTCCTCGCGCTCACCTCGACGCTGCTCGTCTATCTCGGCTTCGCCACCGACATTCCGCTGACGATCCTGCCGCAGCGCATGTTTGCCGGCATCGATAATTTCACGCTGACGGCGATCCCGTTCTTCAACCTCGCGGCCGAGATCATGCGCGCCGGCCGTCTCGCCGATCGCCTGATCGGTCTGGCGCGGGTCTGCACGGGTTTCCTGCCGGGCGGACTCGGCATCGCCGCGGTGCTCGCCTGCATGATGTTCGCCTGCATCTCCGGCTCGAGCCCGGCGACGGTGATCGCGGTCGGATCGGTGCTGTTTCCGGCGCTGGTCGCGGCCGGCTACAGCCCGGCCTTCGCTGTCGGCCTGCTGACCACGACCGGCTCGCTCGGCATCCTCATTCCGCCGAGCGTGACCTTCATCATCTACGGCGTCGCCACCGGCAGTTCGGTCGGCGCGCTGTTCGCGGCCGGTGTGGTGCCGGGCGTGCTCGTCGGCGCGCTGTTCATGGTCTATTGCGTGATCTATGCGCGCCGGAACAACGTGAAGGCCGATCCGGTCCCGAGTCTTCAGGCCATTCTCACGGCGTTGCGGGAATCGCTTTGGGTGCTTCTGCTGCCGGTCGTCGTGCTCGGCGGCATCTACGGCGGCTTCTTCACGGCGACCGAGGCGGCGGCCGTCGCCGCCAGTTATAGTGCATTCCTCGCGCTGTTCGTCTATCGCAGCCTGACATGGCGGGATTTTCCGAAGCTGCTGGCCCGCAGCGGACTTCTGTCCGGCGCGCTGCTGCTGATCATCGCCGGCGCATCGGCGTTCTCGTGGCTGATCACCAGCCAGGACGTCCCGCAGGACGTGACGCGCTGGCTGCTCGGCATCACCGACAATAAATATGTGGTGCTGCTGCTCCTCAACCTGCTGCTGCTGGTGATGGGCTGCTTCATCGAGAGCGCGTCGGCCATCGTCATCATGATGCCGATCATCATGCCGATCGCGCAGAAGCTCGACATCAACCTCATTCACTTCGGCGTCGTGTTCACCATGAACATGGAGGTCGGCATGGTGACGCCGCCGGTCGGCCTCAACCTCATCGTCGCGAAAATGATCACCGGCATGTCGCTCGGCGCCATTGTCCGGGCTTCGCTGCCGACGCTCGGCATCCTGATGCTCGGGCTGCTGATCGTCACTTACGTGCCGTGGTTCAGCCTGGCGTTGCCGCGCCTGTTCTTCCCGATGTGATGCGCCGCGCTTGGTGTGGCCGCTACGGCCGCACGATCGCCTTGCCCATCACCTTGCGCGCGGCGATGTCCTTCAGCGCCTGCTTCGCGTCGGCCAGCGAGTAGACCGCATGCACATGCGATGACAGCTTGCCCTGCGCGGTCCACGCGAGAAGCTCGGCGGTGTTGGCACGATAGCCGGCCGCATCATTGTCGACAAAGCGTCCCCAGTTCACACCGACGATGTCGCAGTCGCGCAGCAGCGGCAGGTTGAGCGGGATTTTCGCGATCTCGCCGGCGGCGAAGCCGATCACCAGGAAGCGCCCGTGCGGCGCCATCGCGCGCACGGCCTGCTCCGAATAGGCGCCGCCGACCGGATCGTAGACCACGTCCGGACCCGCGCCGCCGGTCAGCCGGCGCAGTTCGGCTTTCAGATCGTCGCGGGTGTAATTGATGCCGTCGTCGGCGCCGTGCTGTTTCGCGAAGGCGATCTTCTCGTCGGACGAGGCGCAGGCGATGACGCGCGCGCCCATGATCTTGCCGAGTTCGACGGCGGCCAGGCCGACCCCGCCTGATGCGCCGAGCACCGCCAGCGTTTCGCCGGGCTGGAGCCGCGCGCGGTTCTTCAGCGCGTATTGCGTCGTGCCGTAGATCACGGTGACGCCGGCGGCGCGGTCGAAATCGAGATCGTCGGGCATGCGCACCAGCGCGTCGGCCGGTACCGCGACCTTTTCGCGCGCCGCGCCGTGGCCGATATTGCCGGCGACGCGATCGCCCGGCTTCACGCCCGTGACGCCTGCGCCGACGCTCTCCACCACGCCGGCGAATTCCGCGCTCGGCGAGAACGGCAGTTCCGGCTTGCGCTGGTATTTCCCGGCGATGATCAGCGTGTCGAAGAAATTCAGCGCCGCAGCTTTCACGCGCACCACCGCTTCGCCCGTGCCGGCCACGGGATCGGGAAGATCGCGGATGTCGAGATCGTCGGGGTCGCCGAGGCGGGTGCAGAGCAGGGCTTTCATGCGTGAGTCCGTGGTCGATTGACGCGCGGCCGGTCTTAACATGGTTCGCGGCAGGCCCTCTGCCGTTCTGTTGCCGATTTTTGCCCCTAACCGGCTATACTTCGGCGGGACCCCGTGGATATGGCACACTGGCCGCGGGGCGGACGATTCGCACAGTAAAGGCAGGGCTGATGACGCTGACGGGCTTTTCGCGCATCCTTCTGGTGACCATGTCGGTGGCGGCGCTGGCGCTGACGCCAGTCATGATCGCACCGGCGCTCGCGCAGGCCGCCAAACCCGACGCAAAAAAGCCGGCGGCCAAGAAACCCGAGGCGAAAAAGCCTGACGCCAAGAAGCCGGATGCCAAGAAGCCGGCCGACAAGAAAACCGAGAAGAAGCCCGAGCCGGCGCCGGCGGTGGGTGGCGCGCAGCCGACCCTGCTCGGCCAGTTCGGCGACTGGGGCGCCTATACCGCCTCGCCGGGCGGCAAGAAGGTGTGTTTCGTCATCGCCAAGCCGACGCAGACCCAGCCCACAGGGCTCAACCGTGATCCGACCTATATGTTCATTTCGACCCGCCCCGCCGACAAGGTGAAGGATGAGGTGTCGGTGATCCTCGGCTATCCGGCCAAGGCCAATGTCGACGCGACGGCCGAGATCGGCGCGACCCATGTGACCATGTACACGCAGAAGGACGGCGCCTGGGTCAAGAACACCGCCGACGAGGCGAAGATGGTCGCGGCGCTGCGGAGCGGTTCCGATGTGGTGGTGAAGGCCGAATCCGGCCGCGGCACAAAGATCACCGATACCTATTCGCTCAAGGGCCTGTCGCAGGCGCTCGACCGGGTGGGGCAGGAGTGTAAATAGGCTCGGTCGTTCTCGGTCTATCCGCCGTCATGGCCGGGCTTGACCCGGCCATCCATCTTCTTCGGAATCGCTGCGTTCGAAGATGGATGCGAGGCTGTGGCCGCGCATGACAGATGGTGCCCTTTTGGGTCTACATCCTGGCGAGTGAGCCGCGGGGAACCTTGTATATCGGGGTCACGCGCGATCTTGTCCGGCGCGTCCATGAGCATCGCGCGGGACTCGTCAAAGGCTTCACCACGCGATATGGGGTGAAAACGCTGGTCTATTTCGAGCAGCACGATACCGCTCTTGCGGCCATCCAGCGCGAGAAAAACCTCAAACATTGGCCGCGAGAATGGAAAATCGAGCTGATTTTGGAGTCGAATCCGCGCTGGCGCGACCTATATGACGATATTGTTCAATAGTGCGAAGTCTCTCATTTTGATCATGGCCGGGCTTGACCCGGCCATCCAACTTGAAGATGCCTGCATCAAGGAAGATGGATGCGCGGGTCAAGCCCGCGCATGACATGTTGATGGACCTGAACACCGCAACCCCACTGGCCCCGATCGAGAAGGTCGCCGAGGAGCGCTATGTCGCGCCGGCGCGGCCGTCGCTCGTCGGGATGTCGCGCGCGCAGCTGGCCGATGCGCTGGGCGAGATCGGCGTGCCGGAGAAGGCGCGCAAGATGCGCGTGCAGCAGCTCTGGAACTGGCTGTATCTGCGCGGCGCGAAAACCTTCGCCGAGATGACCAGCGTGTCGAAGGATCTGCGCGCGGCGCTGGAGCAGCGGTTCACGCTGGCCCGCCCCGAGGTCGTCGCCGAGCAGGTCTCGGTCGACGGCACGCGCAAGTGGCTGCTGCGGCTGCCGGGCGAGAACCCCGGCGAGCGGCCGCACGAGGTGGAGTGCGTCTATATTCCCGACACCGTGCGCGCGACGCTCTGCGTGTCGAGCCAGGTCGGCTGCACGCTCAACTGTTCGTTCTGTCACACCGGCACGCAGCGGCTGGTGCGCAATCTCACCGCCGGCGAGATCGTCGGCCAGGTGATGGTCGCGCGCGACCGTTTGGGCGACTGGCCCGACGGCGTGCGTCCGACCGACGGCGTGCTGCCGCAGGGCGACCGGCTCGTCACCAATATCGTCATGATGGGGATGGGCGAGCCGCTCTACAATTTCGAGAATGTGCGCGACGCGTTGCACGTCGTCACCGACGGCGAAGGCCTTGGCATCTCCAGGCGCCGCGTCACGCTGTCCACCTCCGGCGTGGTGCCGATGATCGAGCGCGCCGGCGCCGAGATCGGCGTGCTGCTCGCGGTGTCGCTGCATGCCGTGCGCGACGAGTTGCGCGACGTGCTGGTGCCGCTCAACCGCAAATACAATATCGCGCAGGTGCTGGAAGCCTGCCGCAACTATCCCGGCGCGTCGAACGCGCGACGCATCACGTTTGAATATGTGATGCTCAAGGGCGTCAACGACTCCATCGAGGATGCCAAGGCGCTGGTGCGGCTGCTCAAGGGCATTCCGGCGAAGATCAATCTCATTCCGTTCAATCCCTGGCCGGGCACGACATACGAGTGCTCGGACTGGGACCAGATCGAGAAGTTCTCCGAAGTCGTGTTCAACGCCGGCTATGCCTCGCCGGTGCGCACGCCGCGCGGCCGCGACATCCTCGCCGCCTGCGGCCAGCTCAAGAGCGCGACCGAGAAGCTCACCGCGCGCGAGCGCATGGCGTTGCGCGCCATGGCGATGCAGGACGAGGATTGAAGGCCAACACATCATGGCGCTGATCGGCCGCGTCTTCGTCATCCTGTTCGCGCTGTTCGTCGCATTGTTTGCCGCCGGCATCGCGCTGTCGATCGGCATTCTCGGCCCGCAATGGCAGATGATGTCCGGCGACGTCGGCGAGCGGGTCGTGTTCTGGGGCGTTGCCATGTTCACCTCCGGTATCACCGCCACGGTGGCGATGCTGCCGCTCGTGATCGCCATCATCGTCGCCGAGGCGTTCTCGATTCGCTCGCTGCTGATCCACGCGGTGGCCGGCGCGGTGATCGTGCTCGGCGCCTATGTGGCGGCGGGCCTGGGCGCGACGCCACTCGAGGAATCCGTCGACCGTGCGCCGCCGCCGGTCTCGCGCGAGATGGAGCTTGCCGCCGTCGCCGGGCTGGTGTTCGGCCTGACCTACTGGCTGATCGCCGGGCGCAGCGCCGGGCGCTGGCGTGCGTCGCTGTAGCATCTCGCCGCGCTTCCCATCCCCGGACGGGTCGGCTAGACCGGCCGGCGCATGAACCGCACCGGACTCATCATCGCTCTCGTCATCGGCGCCATCGTCGGCGCGGTGTTCGCGCTCGATCCCGCGCTCGATCTCGCCATCGCGGCGCCGTTCCACGCCGTCAACAGCGGCGGCAATCTGTTCGGCCTGCGCATCAATCCGTCGCTGATGCTGTTGCGCGATTCCATGCTGTGGTTCGTCACGCTGGTGACGTTCGTGCCGGGCGGCGTGCTGCTTCTCAAGCTGCTGCGGCCGACGCGGCCGATGCTGATCCGGCCGCGCGCGGTGCTGCTGCTGCTGGCGTCGCTGGCGCTCGGGCCGGGCCTGCTCACCAATGTGATCCTCAAGGACAACTGGGGCCGCTCGCGACCGATCGACGTCAGGCAGTTCGGTGGGCAGGAAACCTTCGTGCCGTGGTATTCGCCGCGCGGCGATTGTCCGAACAACTGCTCGTTCGTGTCGGGCGACGTCTCCGGCGCGGCGTGGCTCTTGGCGCCCGCGGCGCTGACGCCGTTGCCGTGGCGGCCGCTCGCTTATGCCGGCGCGGTGGCGTTCACCGCGGGCATGGCGGTGCTGCGCATTTCGTTCGGCGGGCATTTCTTCACCGACACGGTGTTTGCCGGCGTGTTCACCTTCCTGGTGATCTGGCTGCTTTACGCGCTGATCTATCGCTGGCCGCGCACGCGGCTCACCGATGCGCTACTTGACGCGATGATCACGCGCCTTGCCATGCCGGGCTACCGGCTGATGCTGCGGCTGTTCGGCCGTACGCCGACATGATCACGCAAAGAAAAAGCCGCCGGTCGAAACCGGCGGCTTTCCACCCCTCACGTCCCCCGACGTTCGGTGCGGACGTGATCCTCGCGGGTCACGTCCGGAATTGTTAGCGCCGCGCGGTCTTGCCGGCCGGCGCGGTGTTCTCCACGCGCTTGTCGCTGCCGGCGCCGCCCTTCGCCTGCGCGTCGATGCGCTGCGCGAACGCGGCGATGGTCTTGGCGTAGACTTCCGCCTTGTTCCATTCCTTGATCGCCGCGAAGTTCGGCTCGTTCGGGCCATAGCCCTGGCCGCGCTGCCAGCCGTGGCCTTTGAGATAATTCGCGGTGGAGGCGAGCACATCCGGCACCGACGAGACGAGGTCGCGGCGGCCGTCGCCGTCGAAGTCCACGGCATATTTGTTGTAGCTCGACGGCAGGAACTGGGTCTGGCCGATCTCGCCGGCCCAGTCGCCTTTCATGTGCTCGGCCGTCATGTCGCCCTTGTCGATGATGCGCAGCGCCTCGAGCAGTTCGTTCTGGAAGCGGTCGGTGCGGCGGCAGTCGAAGGCGAGCGTCGCGGTGGAGCGCACCACCGACATCTTGCCCTGGTTGACGCCGTAATCGGTTTCGAGGCCCCAGATCGCGACCACCATCGCGCCCGGCACGCCGTATTGCTGCTCGACCTTCTTCAAGGTTGCGCCGTGCTGCTGCATCAGCTTCGCCGCCTTGGTCAGCCGGCTCTGCGAGATCATGCGGCCGGAGAATTCCTCGAAGCTCTGCTTGAACACGTGCTGGCGCTTGTCGGCGGCGAGCACCTTCTCGTCGACGGTGAGGCCCTTGAGCGCGGCAAGCCCGCGCGCCGACACGCCCTTGGCGGCGGCTTCCTTGCCGAAGGCGGAGAGGAAGGTGTCGAACGTGCCCTGCTGGCAGGTGGCAGCCAGCGCCGGCGCCGACAGCATCAGCACCGCGGCAGCGGCGGACAGCGAGAGCGCGCGAACGGAAAGGCGTGTCATGGTTGATCCCGCGTTACCAGAATTGGTTGCCGCAATCTTTATCCATGCGGTGGATGCGCACGAAGCGCGATCGCGGATTAACCTTGAAGCGGCTGGTTAATGCGCGGCGCAGAGAAGCGAACTGGCTACCGTCATGGCCGGGCTTGTCCCGGCCATCGACGGGATTGGAAAGTTGCTGTCATTCAAGCTTTCTTTCCCGGTCGGACTCTAATGTCAGCTTTAATCCTGACAGGAGTCCTCATGCTGCTTGATCGTCGTCGAATGCTCGCCGGTGTCGCGACGTCGGGCGTGGTGGTGCTGACCGCGTCTGCTACAAATGCCGCGCCGCTCGACGCCGCGCAGTTCGGGCTGCGCGCCAATGCGCCGGGCGATCAGAGCGCGGCGTTGCAGCGCGCGCTGGAGCAGGCGGCGCAACGGCGTCAGACCCTCACGCTCGCGGCGGGGCAGTATCGCATCGCCGGCGTCACCGTGCCTCTGGGCGCATCGCTTGCCGGCGCGCGTGGCGCGACGCGGCTGGTGCTCGCGTCATCCGGTCCGCTGCTGTCGGTGCGCAATGCGCTGGACGTGTCGCTGACCGATCTGGTGTTCGACGGCAACGGCAATCAGACGGGTTTGCGTGGCGACGCGCTGCTCGACATCGCCGGCGCGCGGCAGTTTCGTATCGCCGATTGCCAGATCGCGCGTGCCGCCGGTGTCGCGCTGAAGCTGACGCAGGTGCAGGGCGCCATCACCGGCAACACCATCAGCGACACCGGCGACATCGCGATCCATTCGCTCGATGCGCGCGGGCTCGTCATCTCCGGCAACACGATCCTTGATGCCGGCAATGGCGGCATCAATGTCTGGCGGTCGGAGAAGGGTGCGGACGGCACGATCGTGTCCGACAACCGGATCGAGAAGGTCGCCGCGCGCGCCGGCGGTTCGGGGCAGAACGGCAACGCGGTCAATGTCTATCGCGCCGGCAACGTCATCGTGCGCGGCAACCGCATCCGCGACGCCGCGTTCAGCGCGGTGCGCGGCAATGCGGCGTCAGGCCTTCAGATCGTCGGCAATGGCTGCGCCGGCATCGGCGAGGTCGCGCTTTATGTGGAGTTCGATTTCGAGGGCGCGGTGGTGTCCGGCAACACGGTGGACGATGCGGCGATCGGCGTCGCGGTGACGAATTTCAAGCAGGGCGGCCGGCTCGCGGTGGTGCAGGGCAATGTGCTGCGCAACATCGCGCGGCGTCGACCCGCAGGGACCGATCCGAACGACGGCTGGGGTATCGGCATCGGCGTCGAGGCCGACACGGCGGTGACTGGCAATGTGATCGAAGGCGCGGCCATGGCCGGCATCGCCGTCGGCGCCGGTGATTATCTGCGCGACGTGACGGTGAGCGGCAATGTGGTGCGCAACGCGCCGGCCGGCATCATGGTGTCGGTGACGCCGGGCGCGGGCGCGGCGGCGATCAGCGGCAATCGCGTCTCCGGCGCGTCGCGCGGCGCCATCGTCGGCATGGCGTGGGACAAGGTGGTGAGCGCCGACCTCGCCCGCGACGCCGCGCAGTTTCCCAAGGTGACGCTGAACGGCAATTCGTTGCGGTGAGGATACCAGCGCGACTCTCGCTCCGCCTCATCCTGAGGAGGCCGCGCAGCGGCCGTCTCGAAGGGCGAGGCGGCCACAGACCACGCCCGCCCCATGGTTCGAGACGCCCGCTTTCGCGCGACGCGCTTCGGCGTGCTCCTCACCATGAGGCTCAGAGAGAGAGAGCGACGACACTCTCACCACGTCATCACCGGGCTTGTCCCGGTGATCCTGGCGAGGTGAGCATAGCGCCAGCCTAAGCGAGATGGCCGGGTCATCAGGGCGTTTACGCCCGTCTTCGACGGGACAAGCCCGGCCATGACGGCTGAGAGAGCGTGGCCCAATCCTTCCTCTTGACTTTCTTCCTATATGCCTATAATCCTATCTCCGTCCTGCTCGTCGAGGGGCGCTTCATGAGGCGTTCTGAAGTGGAGCAGCCGGTGGTGCCGCAAGGCATGGCACCGGGGCGCGGGCCGGAGATCAGGCCCGGGCACGATGCGGCGCCCGCGCTGCGGTTCGCACCCGCATGTCCGGGACGCCCTGGGGTTGCCGTCCGCCTCAACTAAGTGAGGCCGCCTTCAATGGCTGGACGCGGGCCGGACGAATGCGGGCCAAAGCCCGCAGGAACCGGTGGGGTCCGATCCCGCAAGGATCGGCAACCCCATCTGTCCGCGCCCCGGAAGCACGGTCCCAGGGAGCGAAATCGCCGCCATGATGGAGCGCCGCAAGGCGCGCGCGTCTCCCTTCGCCGGGAGATGCGCTCCGGTGCTGCCGCGAGGCGGTATCGGAAACCAAGACGTTGCGCTTCGCGGCGCTCCGTCCCCCTCGATCGGTGGTCGAGGGACGAATGAGACCTCCGGCGTCCCCGCGCCGCAAAGAACAGGGGTGCATCCGCACGCTTGCATGCAGGCCGACGCAAATGCCGACACAAATGCAGCCGTTACAGTCCTGTTGGCATTCCATTCCGATTGTGCTCAATCACCCTCGAATTTCCTATCAAGCGGACGATCCCATGCCCGAGCAGAAATCCGTCAAGAAAGTCGTGCTGGCCTATTCCGGCGGTCTCGACACCTCGATCATCCTCAAATGGTTGCAGCAGACCTATGGCGCGGAGGTCGTGACCTTCACCGCCGATCTCGGCCAGGGCGAGGAACTGGAGCCGGCGCGCAAGAAGGCGGAATTGCTCGGCATCAAGCCGGAGAACATCTTCATCGAGGATCTGCGCGAGGAATTCGTTCGCGACTACGTGTTCCCGATGTTTCGCGCCAACGCGGTCTATGAAGGGCAGTACCTGCTCGGCACGTCGATCGCGCGGCCGCTGATCGGCAAGAAGCAGATCGAGATCGCCGAGAAGGTCGGCGCCGACGCGGTGTGTCACGGCGCGACCGGCAAGGGCAACGATCAGGTGCGTTTCGAGCTGACCTACTACGCGCTCAAGCCCGACATCACCATCATCGCGCCGTGGCGCGAATGGGAATTGCGCTCGCGCGAGCAATTGATCGCGTTCGCCGAGCAGCACCAGATTCCGATCGCCAAGGACAAGCGCGGCGAAGCGCCGTTCTCGGTCGACGCCAATCTGCTGCACGCCTCGTCGGAAGGAAAGGTGCTGGAAGACCCGGCGCAGGAAGTGCCGGACTACGTCTATTCGCGCACCATCGATCCGGAGAAGGCGCCGGACAAGGCGACCTATATCACCGTCGATTTCGAGAAGGGCGATGCGGTCGCCATCGACGGCAAGACGATGTCGCCGGCGACGCTGCTGGCGAAGCTCAACGAGTTGGGAAGAGTTAATGGCATCGGCCGGCTCGATCTGGTCGAGAATCGTTTCGTCGGCATGAAGTCGCGCGGCATGTACGAGACGCCGGGCGGCACCATCCTGTTGCAGGCGCATCGCGGCATCGAGCAGATCACGCTCGATCGCGGCGCGGCGCATCTCAAGGATGAGCTGATGCCGAAATACGCCGAACTGATCTACAACGGCCTGTGGTTCACGCCGGAGCGCGAGATGCTGCAGGTGCTGATCGACAAGAGCCAGGAATACGTCACCGGCCGCGTGCGGCTGAAGCTCTACAAGGGCAACGTCATTCTCGTCGGCCGCGAGAGTCGGTATTCGCTCTACGATCAGGAACTGGTGACGTTCGAGGAAGGCGCGGTCGCCTACGACCACCGCGATGCGCAGGGCTTCATCAAGCTCAACGCGCTGCGGCTGCGCACCCTCGGCCAGCGTAAGAAGAAGCTGGGGTTGTAAAGCCAACTCTCTCAGCCGTCATGCGCGGACCAAGTCCGCGCATGACGTGCGGATATGCCTTGTCGTTACCGGCGCCGTGGCGGCGGCGGGGCGTCGCCTTGCGCCAGCAGCGGCGTGATGCGCCGCACGGTGACGCGGCGGTTCTGCCGTTCAGGCCCGTCGGTCTCCACCTTGAGATACTGTTCGCCGTAGCCCTGCGTCACCAGATTCTCCGGCGGCACATTGAACTGTTCGGTGAGCAGCACCGCGACCGATTCCGCGCGGCGATCCGACAGCGACAGATTGTCGACGTCGTCGCCGACGGCATCGGTGTGGCCTTCGATCAGGAACACCTCGCGCGGGTTACGCTCGATGGCGCGCTTGATCGCCGCGGCGATCGGCGCCAACGACTGCGCCTGATTGGGCGCGATCTCCCAGGATCCGGTGTCGAACGTCACCGCGTCGAGATCGACGCGCGGCATGCGGGCGCGGATTTCCGGGCTGTAGCGCACCTGGTCGATGCTGTAGCGCCGGTCGAGCTGTTCCACCGGCGGTGCGATCAGCGTTTCGTAGATCACCCGTTCGTCGACGCGGTCCGCTTCGACGATGTAGCGGTCGCGCGGAATGCGGATGCGTGGCGGCGGCAGAGCGATATAGAAATTGGCGGCGCTCACCGGCCGGCGATTGTCGATGATGACGATCTCGCGGCCGCGCTGATCGCGACGATAACGCCGCAGCAGACGTCCGTCAGCATCGGTCTCGGTGAAGACGCGCACGCCGCCGGGCCGATCAATCACCGTCACCGTCGCATTGCCGCGCTTCTCCACGCGTGCATTGGGCGCGAGGGTGCGGAAACGATCCGACTCGTTGTGACGGATGATGGTGCGATCACCCTGCCGCACGATGGTGCGGTTGTTCTCGCGGATGATGGTGCGGTCGCCTTCGCGCGTCTCCTGGCGCTGCTGGCGCAACTGGTCGAGCGTGCGCGCGTCGGAGCGCGCAGGCGAACCGGGTTGTGCGCCAGGTTGCGCGGGCGCAGCCGCCGCTGGCGGTTGCGGCGGCGTCGCTTGCTGACCAGCCGGCGGCGTCGCGGGTCGCTGCTGCTGACCGGCCGGTGGTTGCGGCGTGGCGGAAGGCGCTTGCGCGGGCTGTGCCGGCTTCGTTTCAGCCGGTTTGGTGTCAGGCTTTGTTTCAGGCTTGGTTTCAGTGCGGCTCGGCGCGGCCGGCGGCGTTGCGTTCGGCGTGGGCGCTGAACGTTGCTCCTGGCGGTTCTCGCGGCGGTTCTCACGACGCTCGTCGCGACGCTCCTGCCGCTGCTCCTGACGTTCCTGCCGCGGCGCGGGCGCGGCCTTCGGAGGTTCGGCCTTCGGCTCGGCTTTGGGCTCGGCTTTGGGCTCGGCGCGTGGCGCGGGTGCTGCTGGCGCAGCAGGCGGAGCCGCAGGTCGTGCGGCGGGCGGCGCGGGCGGTTGTGGGCGCGGTTGGGC
>JAEWJH010000064.1 GCA_023386635.1 Pseudomonadota bacterium | reverse complement strand
GACTGGTCGCTTTCCGGCGCGACCACCCAGACGTCTTCCGACAAGGCCCGCGCGATGTTCTCGCAGACTTCGAGGCCCGGCGCGTAGATGCCGTCGTCATTGGTGACAAGAATGCGCATCAGCCGTTCCGAACCGTGTTGCCGCCTTCAATGCGCGTCATGCCGCCCATATAGGGCCGCAGCGCATCCGGCACGGTGATCGAGCCGTCGGCGTTCTGATAATTTTCCATGACGGCGATCAGCGCGCGGCCGACGGCGACGCCGGAACCGTTGAGCGTGTGCACATGCCCCTTCACCTTGCCGTCCTTGCCGCGATAGCGGGCATCCATGCGCCGCGCCTGGAAGTCGCCGCATACCGAGCACGACGAAATCTCGCGGTACATGTTCTGACCCGGCAGCCACACTTCGATGTCATAGGTCTTGCGCGAGGCGAAGCCCATGTCGCCGGTGCACAGCGTCATCACGCGATAATGCAGATCGAGCTTCTGCAGCACCGCCTCGGCGCATTCCAGCATGCGCTCGTGCTCGGCGAGGCTCTGCTCCGGCGTCGTGATCGAGACGAGTTCGACCTTGGTGAACTGGTGCTGGCGGATCATGCCGCGCGTGTCGCGTCCCGCCGCGCCCGCTTCGGCGCGGAAGCACGGCGTGCAGGCGGTGAGCCGGATCGGCAGCTTGTCCTCGTCGACGATCGACTCGCGCACCAGATTGGTGAGCGGCACTTCGGCGGTCGGGATAAGCCACATGTCGTTGGTCGTGCGGAACTGATCCTCGGCAAACTTCGGCAATTGCGCCGTGCCGAACATCGTGTCGTCGCGCACCATCAGCGGCGGATTGACTTCCGTATAGCCATGCTTGTCGGTGTGCAGGTCGAGGAATAACTGGCCGAGCGCGCGTTCGAGCCGTGCCAGGCCTTTCTGCAGCACGACAAAGCGCGCGCCGGAGAGTTTCGCGGCCAGCTCGAAGTCCATCTGGCCGAGCGCTTCGCCCAGCTCGAAATGCTGCTTCGGGGTGAACGCATAATCGCGCTTCTTCCCCCAGCGGCGATATTCGACATTGCCGTGCTCGTCGGCACCCTCGGGGACGTCGTCGAGCGGCGCATTCGGGATTTGCGCGAGTTCGCGCGCGAGGGCGTCAGAGGCTTCCTTCTCCTGCGCCTCCATCTGCGGGATCGAGGCCTTGAGCTCCGCCACTTCCGCCATCAGCGCCTGCGCCGTGGGCTCGTCCTTCTTGGCCTTGGCCTGACCGATCTCCTTCGAGGCGGCGTTGCGGCGCGCCTGCCCCTGCTCCAGCCTGGTGATCAGCGCCCGGCGCTGTTCGTCGAGCGCCAGCAGGCGCTGCGCCAGCGGTTCGAGGCCGCGGCGCTTGAGCGCGCGGTCGAAGGCGTCCGGATTGTCGCGAATGGCTTTGATGTCATGCATGGCGGCTATCGGGGTTCAGCGGTGACGCCGGAATAGGACGCCGGGCGCGGGTGCGCAAGGCGTCCGCGGATGACGTCCGCGGATGACGTCCGCCGCGATATCACGAGGGATCGCTGGGCTTGATCGCCTCGGCCAGCGCCTGCCCCGCCGCCGCCGCGCTGGTCGCGGACTGCTTCTGCGCCTTCTTCTCGACGATCTTCACCGCCCAGATCGAGCCTTCGTAGAGCAGCATCAGAGGGATCGCGAGCGACAGCTGGCTGATCACGTCCGGCGGGGTGAGGACCGCGGCGATGACGAAGGCGCCGACGATGAAATAGCGGCGCTTGGTGCGCAGCGTCTGAGAGGTCAGCACGCCGATCCGGCCGAGCAGGGTCAGGATCACCGGCAACTGGAACGCCACGCCGAAGGCGAGCACCAGCGACATCATCAGCGAGAGATATTCGCCGACTTTCGGCAACAGCGTGATTTCCGCGGTGCCGGCGCCGGGCAGTTGCTGCATGCCGAGCGAGAACCGCACCAGCATCGGCAGTACGATGAAATAGACGAGCGCCGCGCCCATGGCGAAGAAGAACGGCGTCGCGATCAGATACGGCAGGAATGCACGGCGCTCGTTATGATAGAGGCCGGGCGCGACGAACATGTAGATCTGTCCGGCGATGATCGGAAATGCCAGGAACGCCGCGCCGAACATCGCCAGCTTAAGCTGGGTGATGAAATATTCGAGCAGCGCCGTGTAGATGAACTTGGAGTTCTCCGGGCCGGCGACCCAGACAAACGGCCAGACGAGAATGTTGTAGATGTGCTTGGCGAAATAGAAGCACAGCGCGAACGCAACGGCGAACGCGATCACCGCCTTGATCAGGCGGGAGCGCAGTTCGACCAGGTGCTCCATCAACGGGGCCTTGGTGGCCTCGATATCCTCGTGCGTCATGCCGCGCTGCCTCCTCCGCTCGTCTTGAGCGGATCGGTCGGCGGTGACGGCGACGTAGGCAATGACGACGTGTCGATCGACGTATCGGCGGGCGGGCTGCTCAACAGTTCCGGCGGAAGCGCTGGCGGCTCCGGCAGGGAAGACGACGGCTTGTCGTCGAAGGCAGTCGCGTCCTTCCAGGTCTTGTCGATCTGCTGCTGTGCTTCCGTCAGCGGATCGAAATTCTTGTAGTCCGAGACGGTGCTGCTGATCTCTTCGACCTGCTTCTTCACATCGGCCATCTCGGCCTCGCGCATCGCCTCCTGGAACTGGCCCTGGAATTCCGAGGCCATGCGGCGGATCTTGCCGGCCCACTGGCCGATCGAGCGCAGCACGCCGGGCAATTCCTTCGGTCCGATCGCGATCAACGCGACCACACCGATCACCACCATCTCACTCCAGCCGACGTCGAACATGCGCCGTCAAACTCCAAAAGCCTCAAGAGGCTTCATGGGGAAACATCAGCGGGAAACTTCAAAGGGGCGCCACCGCCTCGCGGTCTGCGCCCCCATGTCTCCCTCAACACGCCACCTTGCACGCCCCGGGCCGCGACCGTTCAGGTCGCCGAACCCTCGAACTTCCGCTCGGTCTGGGCATGCTGCTTGAGCGGATCGCCCGGCGTGCCGTCCGACTTGCTGTCGATGGTCTTCATGCTGTCGGGCTTGGCGTCGGCAGTCTTGTCGTCGTCCGCCATGCCCTTTTTGAAGGCCTTGATGCCCTGCGCGACATCGCCCATCAGATCGGAAATCTTGTTGCGCCCGAACAGCAGCAGAACCACGGCGATCACCACGATCCAGTGCCAGATACTCATCGAACCCATAGAACGTCCTCCAAGACGCGACTGGACGGCCGCGCCACCAAGCGCGCCCGGTTCGCGGGCGCGGCCGGCGCCTGCGATGCAGCGCCCGCTGTTGTTTCCCCGCGAAACTAGGCTCCGGACGCGGCAAAAACAAGGACTTACGGAGTACGCCGAACGACGCATCAGGGGGCCGCGGGACGATTGCATCCGGCCTGAAACCGATGAATCGGAGCCGCGATCAGTCGGTTTCGGTGCGCTCCGGCGGCGGAGCGAGGCCCAGATCGAGCAAATCGCCCGGTTCGAGCGGGTCTTCGTCATCCCGCAGCGTCGAGTCGTCGGACGGCACCGGCACCGCGAAGCCCGGTGGAATGCGGCCATCGAGCAGACCGGCGCCCTTCAATTCATCGAGACCGGGAAGATCGTCGATCGCCTCGAGCCCGAAATGCGACAGGAAAACATCCGACGTGCCGTAGGTGATCGGGCGGCCCGGAACCTTGCGGCGGCCGCGCGGGCGGATCCAGCCGGTCTCCAGCAGCACGTCCAGGGTCCCCTTGGCCGCCGCCACGCCGCGGATTTCCTCGACCTCGGCGCGGGTCACCGGCTGGTGATAGGCGATGATCGCCAGGGTCTCGATCGCGGCGCGCGAGAGCTTGCGCGTCTGCACGACGTTCTTGGTCAGCAGCCAGGCGAGATCGCCGGCGGTGCGGAACGTCCATTTGCGGCCGACGCGCACGAGATTGACGCCGCGCGGCGCATATTCGAGCTGCAACGCGCGCAGCGAGGCGCGCACATCAACGCCCTGCGGCAGCCGCTTCGCCAGCGTCGCCTCGTCCAGCGGCTCCTTGCTGGCGAACAGCAGCGCTTCAAGGAGGCGGAATTCGTCCGGCCGCTGCGCCGGCGAGGTGGAAGTGTCGTCTTCTGAAGCGTCGTCCGAGGATGTCTGCTCCGACGTCTCGCCCGCCGATGCGTCGACCGCGCTGACCGCAGCGACGGCTTCGCCGACCTGAGGCTCGGTGGAGCCTTCGCTCACCGCGTCAGCGTCGTCCTCATCATCGTCTTCGTCTTCGTCTTCGTCTTCGTCTTCGTCTTCGTCGTCTTCGTCGTCCTCATCGTCACCATCTTCGCCGTCATCATCATCGTCGTCGCTATCGTCGTCGTTCTCCGCGGCATTGTCCTGCGCGGCATTGTCCTGCGCGTCCGCTTCATCGTCGCGGACCGTTTCGTCCTGCGCCTCGACGGCGCCCTCGACGACAGCCTCCTCAGCCACCGCCTCCTCGCGCGACACCTCATGCACCACGGCCGTCACATGCGCTTCGGTCGTTTCAGCAACCGCGTGCAGTTCCTGTTCATTCTCGTTTTCGACAAGCACCAGTTTCTTGGCCAGCCGTGGCATCAGTGGCCCCCCTTCGTATCGCGCGCTTCATTGGTAGCGCCATAAGTCGGGAACGCACCAGCCCCCTTCTCGCGCTTACGCACATAGATCGGCGTGAACGCCTGCGTCTGATGAATCTCGGCGACGCCTTCGCGCACCAGTTCGAGCGCGGAGACAAAGCTCGACGCGAACACCGTCGCCGCGACCGACGGCTCGACCACATATTTGATCAGATATTCGTCGAGCCGCGTCCAGTCTTCCGCCGTGCCGACGAGGCGCTCCAGCACCTCGCGCGCTTCCGCGAGCGACCACACATTGCGCTTGGCGAAACGCACCTGGCCGAGCACCTTCTGTTGGCGCTGCGCGCTGTAAGCGGTGAGCAGATCGTAGAGGGTCGCGCTCCACTGCGCCTGCCGCACCTCGGCGATCGGCTCCGGATCGCCGCGCGAGAATACATCACGGTCGAGCTGCGGACGATCCATCAACTGCTTGGCGACTTCGCGGAACGCTTCGAGCCGGCGCAGGCGATACGCCAGCGCATTGGCCATGTCCTCGGCGGTCATCGCGCCTTCCGGCGCGGCGTCGGGCAGCAGCAGGCGCGACTTGAGGTAAGCAAGCCATGCCGCCATCACCAGATAATCGGCGGCAAGCTCGATGCGCATATGCCGCGCCGCTTCGACGAAGGTCAGATACTGGTCGGCGAGCGCGAGGATCGAAATCTTGGCGAGGTCGACCTTCTGCTGCCGTGCCAGCGTGAGCAGCAGGTCGAGCGGACCTTCAAAGCCCTCGACATCGACCACCAGCGCCGGCTCGTTGGCGGCGCGATCGCCGATCTCGGCCTCGGTTTCAAACGCCGCAGAGATTTCAACGCCACTCATGCCTGAAGCCCTGCCTGTAATGCCTGCGCGTCGCCCGACAACAGCGCCGCAAACCGGCGGCGGGCGGCGGCGAGATCGATCTGCTCCGGGGCCCGGCGCTGCGCCAGCGCCGCGTCGGCGCGCTCCAGCGCACGGCCGGCGAGCAGCGGCGCGGCCGCGGCGACCTCCCGCATCTCGTCGAGCTTGCCGTTGCAATGCAGGACGATGTCGCAGCCGGCGGCGATCGCGGCGCGGCTGCGCTCCGCGATCGAACCCGACAACGCTCCCATCGATACATCGTCGCTCATCAGCAAGCCCTGGAATCCAATCTCGCCGCGAATCACTTCGCTCACCATTGTGGCGGAAGTCGTGGCCGGTGAAGCGGCATCAATCGCGCTAAACACAACATGTGCGGTCATGCCGAGCGGCAGCCGGTTGAGCGGCCGGAACGCGGCGAAATCGGTCGCGCTCAAGGTGACGCGCGGCACATCGACCACCGGCAGCTTCAGGTGACTGTCCGCGGTGGCGCGGCCATGGCCTGGGACATGCTTGAGGACTGGCAGCACCCCGCCGGCGAGCAGCCCCGCCGCGACCTCGCGGGCCAGTACCGCCACTTGCTCGGGGGTCCGGCCATAGGCACGGTCGCCAATGATCGGATCGGCCTCATCGACGGGCACATCGGCAAGCGGCAGGCAGTCAACGTCGATACCGATAGCGCGCAGATCGGCCGCGATCAGCCGGGCACCAAGCCGCGCCGCTTCCCGGCCAAGCTTCTGGTCCTGCGCATAGATCGCACCATAAGCCGCGCCCGGCGGGTAGACCGGCCAGTGCGGCGGGCCGAGCCGCTGCACGCGACCGCCCTCCTGGTCTACCAGAATGGGGGCGTCCCAGCCGATTTCAGATCGAAACTCTTGCGTTAAATCAGAGACTTGTGTCGGATTATCAATGTTTCGCTTGAAAAGAATGAGCCCCCACGGCTGCGTCTCACGCAAAAATGCCCGCTCGTCGGGGGTGAGCGCCACGCCGGACAGGCCTGAAATGAATGCGCGGGACGCCATAGGGCGCGATTAACGCGCGCCTCCGGACAGGGTCAAGGAGCCTGCACGAGTTGTTCAGTGCTGCGTGCCGCTCAGTTCTTCTGGATGATGCACGAGCCGCCCGCGGCCTTCAGGCTGGAGCACAATTCCACTGCATCGGCGCTGGCCAGCGGCCCAACCATGGCGCGGTAGTAGGTCCCCTTCGCGCCCAGATCGGCCCGATGTACCGTCAGCGACCGGTTGCCGAGAACCGACGGATATTTGGACTGCAGCGACCGGAATGCGGCCTGAGCCTCTCCCTCGCTCCGTTGCGACGAAAGCTGCACGAAGGCGCCCGATCCAGCCACGGGAGCCGCTGCGCGGGGCGGCGGCAGGGAGGCCGTGCGGGTCGGTGCCGGAGCAGGCGCAACGGACGCCGCGTCAGGCGACAAGGACAGCGGACCACGCGCGGGTTGCGGCGCAGCCGCGACATGCGACGGCGCGGCAGGCCGCGGCTGAGC
>JAEWJH010000055.1 GCA_023386635.1 Pseudomonadota bacterium | reverse complement strand
CCGCGCGGATCGGCCGGCGCGGCGTCGCGCCGCCAGCCCTCGGCCGCCGCCATCCTGCGCGGATATGCGCCGCGTCCACCGCCGCCGCCGAAGCTCTCCGCCTGGAAGAAGCCGCGCAGCCGCGCCTCGAAATCCTGCCGGTAATATTTGCGCACGGCCTCGTGGCCGATGCCGCGCGTCACCGCATCGAGCCGCGCCTCGAGCGCGGCGCGGCGTTCCGGCGTGTCGAAGCCGCCGGCCTCGACCTCGCGCAGCCACGCCACATCGGCGAGCGGCTTCGCCTGCGCCACCACATCGGCCACCGCCTCGCGGCCGCCCGAGCGCAGCAGATCGTCGGGGTCCTGCCCTTCCGGCAGCATCGCGAAACGAAGACTCTTGCCCGGTTCGAGCTTCGGCAGAGCTAAATCAACAGCACGATACGCCGCGCGCTTGCCGGCGCCGTCGCCGTCGAAACACAGCACCGGCTCGGCGTGCATCTTCCAGATCAGCGCCAGCTGGTCCTCGGTGAGCGCGGTGCCGAGCGGCGCCACCGCAGCGGGGAAACCCGCATTGACCATGGCGATGACGTCGACATAGCCCTCGACCACGACGATCGTCGCACCCTGATGCGCCGCCTGCCGCGCCGCCGCGCCGTTGTAGAGATTGTGGCCCTTGTGAAAGAGCGTGGTCTCCGGCGAATTGAGATATTTCGCCTTGGCCTCTTTATCGAGCGCGCGGCCGCCGAAGGCGATGATCCGCCCGCGGATATCGGTGATCGGAAACATCACGCGATCGCGGAAGCGGTCATACGGCACCGGAATGTCGTCGCCGTGGATCAGCAGACCGGTCTCGACCATGTCCTCGACCGGAATGCCCTGCTTGCCGAGATGCTCCTTCAGGGCGAACCGTTCGGACGTCGCGTAGCCGAGGCGGAATTTCAGTTGCGTCGCGCTGTCGAGTTCGCGGTCGGCGAGATAGCCGCGCGCCTTGGCGCCGTCGCGGCCGGCGAGCGTCGCCTGGAAATATTGCGCGGCCAGCTCCATCACCTCGTAGAGGGTCTTGCGCTTCTTCTCGCGCGCGTCGTCCTCGCGCGATACGACGGGCAACGGCATGCCGGCCATCTGCGCCAGTCGCTCCACCGCTTCCGGGAACGTGACGCCGTCGGTGCGCATGACGAAATCGAAGATCGATCCGTTCTGCCCGGAGGAGAAGTCGAACCACGCCTGTTTCTGATCGTTGACGAAGAACGAGGGGGTCTTTTCCTTGTTGAACGGCGACAGGCCTTTGAACTCGCGCCCCGCGCGGGTGAGCTTCACGCGCCGCCCGACGACTTCCGAGACCGGAAGCCGGGCTTTCAGCTCTTCGATGAATTGCTGCGAGAAGCGCATGGACTTTCAACGCGGAACAAGGGCGACTCAGGCCTTATCATAAACGGGGCCGGACGATCCGACGCTGTGCGCCTGCCCATCGCGGATCAGCGGCGAAAGGCGCCGGGCGCTTCATAACTGTGCTCGCTTTGCCCGCTGTCCACAGGCCCTCCCGCCGGAACAACATCAGCGCCCCAAACCAGAAAATGGTTGACTTGGAAACTACATCGGATAGTTTCCTTGGAAATCACCTGGATGCCGCGATGCCCACACGCCCCACATCGGTCAGCCCGCTGGAGACCCATCTCGGCTATTGGCTGCGCTACGTCTCCAATCAGGTGTCGCATGCCTTCGCCCGCAAGGTCGCCACGCTCGACGTCACGGTGGCGGAATGGGTGATGCTGCGCGAACTCTATGACGCCGACGCGCTGGCGCCGAGTGCGCTCGCCGAGCGCATCGGCATGACGCGCGGCGCGATCTCCAAGCTGGCCGAGCGCCTCTGCGCCAAGGCGCTGGTGGCGCGCACCGCGAGCGACGACGACCGGCGTTATCAAAGTCTCGCGCTCACGGCCACGGGGCGCGCGCTGGTGCCGCAGCTTGCCGCGCTCGCCGACGCGAACGACGCGGAATTCTTCGGCGACCTCAAACCGGCCGAACGCAAAAGCATCGAAGCCGCGATGCGCGGCATCGTCGCGCGGCACGGCTTCAAGACCATCCCCACCGAATGAACCGTGTGAGCAAATCCATGAAAACGCTAACGCCCGAGGCCAAAGCCGCCGCGCTCGAATGCACCAGCGCTTCCGACCACGCACGCATCAGCTTTCCGCAGGTGGTGACGGCGCTGATGCAGGCCGGCATCGAGCGCTATCACGCTGACCTCTGCGCTGCGACCAAGACCTATTATCTGCCCGACGGCGCGAACGAAACGATTGCCTGCGATCCGGTCGACACCTCGCCGGCGGAAGCGTTCAATGCCGAGGGTGTCGCTGCCGCCATCAAGGCAGTCCAGAGCGGCGCGATGATCTATCCCGAATTCTGTGCGCGCGTCGCGGCCGCCGGGTGCGTCGGCTATCTGGTATCGCTCACCGGCCGGCGCGTGGTCTATTACGGTCGCAGCGGCGACATGCACATCGAGTGGTTTCCCGGCGCGCGATCCTGACCGCCGCCTCACTCCTTGCCGAGATAGTCCAGCTTGCCGAGCGGCACGCCCTGCATACGCAGGATCGCGTAAGCCGTGGTGACGTGAAAATAGACATTCGGCAAAACGAAGCCGAGCAGGTATTGCCGCGCCTCGAAGTCGATCGCGCGCGACGGCGTCTTCAACGTTACGGTCTTGCCTTCAGCGCCCGCGATCGCGTCACGATCCGCAGCCTTGAGGAATGCAATGGTCCTGGCGAGGCGCGCCTTGAGATCGGCGAACGTGATCTCGACATCGGGATAGCTCGGGATCTCGCTGCCGGCGAGCCGCGCGGCACAGCCCTTGGCGGCATCGGTCGCCAGATAAATCTGGTTCTTCAGCGGCAGCATGTCGGGCGCGAGCCGCGCCTCGATCAGCGTTGCCGGATCGATCTTGTGCTCGGCCGCATAAGCCTCTGCCTTGTCGAGAATAGTCGTCAGATTGGCACAGGCCCGCGTCAGGGCGGGAACGGAGACGTCATAAAGGGAAAGCGACATCGCACACCGTATGTTGGGTCGACGATTGTGATCGACCGCGAGGATATAGGGAGAGATGCCCCGGCGGAAGCTCATCGTCTTTTTTATCGCCTTGTCTTCGCGCGAACCGGCACCCACTTCGCTTGAAAACGCACTAGTCGCCCTGATAGCGCTGTTCGGTCCACGGATCGCCGCGATCGTGATAGCCGTTCTCTTCCCAGAAGCCGCGGCGGTCCACGGTCATGAACTCGATCCGCTTCATCCACTTGGCGCTCTTCCAGAAATAAAGATGCGGGATGACGAGGCGCAGCGGCCCGCCGTGCTCGCGCGCCAGCGGCTCGCCGTTCCAGGTGTGCGCGAGGATCGCGTCTTCCGCCGCGAAATCCGGCAGCGGCACATTCGTCGTGTAGCCGTCGGAACTGTGCAGCATCACATGGGTGGCGGCGACCGTCGGCATCACCGCATCGAGGATCGTGTGGGTGGATACGCCCTGCCACGCATTGTCGTAACGCGACCACGTGGTGACGCAATGAATGTCGGTGACGAAACGGCTCTGCGGCAGCGCCATCAGCTCCGCCCAGGTCCAGTGCGCGCGCGTTTCGACCGCGCCATCGACATCGAGCGTGAAGTGCGCGGTGTCGACCACCGGCTGCTCGCCAAGATCGAGCACCGGCCAGTCCTTCACCAGATGCTGGCCGGGCGGCAGGCGATCCGTCTCCGGCCGCGCGGTGCGGCCGGTGATGAATTTCCGCTCGCGCGCCCATGTCTGCTTGGTGCGCGTCAGCTTGGTGTCGAGGCCGGTCGGATCGTCGGTCATGCGAAGCTCGCTCAATCACGGACGGCATAACGTAAGACCGTCCGGAGGCCTTTGCCACCGGACGGTCTTGGGCCGTGCAAAATGCTTGCGTTTAGGCCGGCTGCGGCTCCAGTTCGCGCAAGAGGTCGTGCAGGTCGAGCCGTTCGGTGACCATCGCCAGTTCGCCGGCGGCGTTGCGCGGCCACTGATCCTGCGGACGATCCCAATACAGTTCGACGCCGTTCTCGTCCGGGTCGCGCAGATAGAGCGCCTGGCTGACGCCGTGGTCGCTGGCGCCGTCGAGTGGCCATTTGGCGTCGATCAGCCGCTTCAGCGCGGCGGCGAGCGCCTTGCGCGTCGGATAGAGGATCGCCGTGTGAAACAACCCTGTGGTGCCGGGCGCCGGCGGATGTCCGCCTTTGCTCTCCCAGGTGTTGAGGCCGATATGGTGATGATAGCCGCTGGCCGAGACGAACGCTGCCTCGCGGCCGTAGCGCTGCATCAGCTGGAAACCGAGCACGCCGTTGTAGAACGCGAGCGCGCGGTCGAGGTCGGCGACTTTGAGATGCACATGGCCGATCCGCGTGCCCGGCTCGATCGGGTTGGGGTTCTGCTGCTCGTTGCGCATCGGCAGGATGGGCGTGGTGGACATGAGACGATCTCCCACAAATGAAACGGTTGAGGTGAGCTGGCGAAATCAGCGTGAACGGCGCAGCGCCAGCGCGCCGTCACCGAGCAGCGCCTGCACCGCGAGCGCCACCGCCCAGAACGCCGGATATTCCCACCCGCCATTGGCATTGGTGAAGAAGAAACCGGCCGGGCCGTGCACCGTGACGATGGCGCCGAGCAGCACCGGGATCAGCGCGAGCGCCACCCAGCGGGTGAACACGCCGAGGATCAGCGCGACGCCGCCGACCACCTCGACGGCGATGGTGAGATAGGCAAGCTCCGGCGGCAATCCCAGGCTGCCGAAGAATTTCGCGGCGCCGGCGGGCGTGAACACGAATACTTTCAGCCCGGCATGGGCGAGGAACAGCACGCCGAGGCTGACGCGCAGCAGCAGCGCCGCATAGGGCGCGGTGCGGGCATCGACGGCGGCGGCGCCCTCGTTCTGGGCAAGCGGGGCGGCGAGATGGGCGGCGGTCATGGTGTGTCTCCGGGACAGGGGTGATCAACTCCCACCAAGATGGCGCCGAGCCCTACAGTTGATAATCCGGCATTTTTGAATAATATTTCACACCTATAGTGTGAGATAACCATGCTCGACCGCGTCACCAGCATGCAGGTGTTCGTCCGCGTCGTCTCGCTCGGCAGTTTCTCGGCCGCCGCGCGGGCGCTCGGCCTGTCGCAAACTATGGTGACCAAGCACATCGCCGCGCTCGAGGAACGGCTCGGCGTTACGCTCATTCACCGCACCACCCGGCGCCTGCGCCTCACCGAGGCGGGCGAGCGGTATCTGCAATCGAGCGAGCGCATCCTCGCCGAGATCGAGGAAGCCGAGACGCTCGCGGTCGCCGACCGGGTCGAGCCGCGCGGCACGCTGCGGCTCAACGTGCCGCTCGCATTTGGCATGCGCGAGATCGCGCCGATCCTGCCGCGGTTCGCGGCGCGGCATCCGAAACTCACCGTCGATCTCGGCCTGGCCGACCGCGTGGTCGATCTCATCGAGGAACGCTGGGATCTGGCAATCCGCATCGGCCGCATGGGCGATTCATCACTGGTCGCGCGCAAGCTCGCGCCGCTGCGTCTCGTGGTCTGCGCGTCACCCGCTTATCTGAAGCAACACGGCACGCCGAAGACGGTGGACGAGTTGCGGCAGCACTCCTGCCTCGGTTACACATTGAGTACCGCAACGTCGGCCGACCGCTGGCTGTTCGGGAAAGACGGCAAGATCGCCGTACCGATCTCCGGACGGATGCGCGCCGACAATGGCGACGCGCTGCGGCTCGCCGCGCTCGAAGGCCTCGGCCTGATCTATCAGCCGACCTTCCTGCTGGCCGACGACCTGCGCATCGGACGGCTGCGCGCGATCACGCTCGACATGCCGCCTGTGACGTTCGACGGTGTATTCGCGGTCTATCCGGCCGACCGGCATCCGCCGGCGAAAGTGCGTGCCTGCGTGGATTTTCTGGTGGAAGCGTTCCGCGGCGAACCGCCGTGGGAACGCGATTTGCCGGCCTGACCATTATTTATTGCAGCGCAACACAAGATCGGATTACAAGCCGCACAACATCGTCTTCCACGGGAGCCTCGCATGGACCTCCGCTACATCACCGCCGGCCCCAATCCGCCGAAGGATATCAACGCCATCATCGAAATCCCGCTCGGCGGCGTGCCGGTGAAATACGAGATCGACAAGAAATCGGGCGCGCTCTACGTCGACCGCTTTCTGCACACCGCGATGTTCTACCCGGGCAATTACGGATTCATTCCGCAGACGCTGTCCACCGACGGCGATCCGATGGACATCATGGTGGTGAGCCAGGTGCCGGTCGTGCCGGGCGCGATCATCCGCTGTCGCCCGGTCGGCGCGCTGATCATGCAGGACGAAGCCGGCGGCGACGAGAAGATCCTCGCCGTGCCGGTCGACAAGCTCAACCCGTTCTACACCGACATTCGCGACTATCGCGACCTGCCGCCGATCATCTGCGATCAGATCGCCCACTTCTTCCAGCACTACAAGGATCTGGAGAAGGGCAAGTGGGTGAAGGTCGCGGAATGGATCGATCCCGCCGACGCGCAGAAACTGGTGCTGGAAGGGATCGAGCGCGCGAAGGAGAAGGCGTAGCGCGAACGTCTGCTCTCACTCGCTTTAGAGAGACACATAATTCCGTGAGCCGTCATGGCCGGGCATAGTTCGTCAAGACGGGCGTAAACGCCGTGACGTCCCGGCCATCCATGTCTTTCTTTGAGTGGCGACGCAAGTCGTGGATGCCCGCAACAAGTGCGGGCATGACGGCGGAGAAAGAGGAACTCCAAACAAGTCACGAACGAACAAGCTCTCTCCTCGCGATTTCCATCAACGCGCATCGTGGAAGATGATACCCGCCGTGTGCCGCCGTCCCGAGCGCACGCGGCTGACGCCATGGCGCAGATTGACGCGATAGCTGCCGCGCGTGCCCGTAACCGGCCGGTGATGCACGGCGAACAGCACCGCATCGCCCTGCCGCAGCGGCACCACCTCGGGCCGCGACTGCATGCGCGGACGCTGCTCGGTGAGGACGAATTCGCCGCCGGTGAAATCCTCGCCCGGCTGCGACAGCAGGATCGTCGCCTGCAGCGGAAACGCCAGGTCGCCGTAAAGATCCTGATGCAGACAGTTGTAGTCGCCGGGATCGTAGCGCAGCAGCAGCGGCGTCGGCCGCGCCTGACCGGCGTCGTGGCACAGCGTGAGAAACTCCTGATGCGTGTCGGGATAGCGCGCGGCGATGCCCATGCGCGCGTTCCACTCATTGGCGATCGGCGCGAGCCGCGGATAGAGCGCGGTGCGCAAGGCCGCGATCGGCTCCGGCAACGGATAGGACAGGTATTTGTATTCGCCGCGGCCGAAACCGTGCCGCGCCATGATCACCCGGCTGCGGAAACGGCTGTCGTCGTCATAGAGGGCGGCAAGCGCGCGGCATTGCGCCGGCGTCAGCAGCGCGTCGAGTACCGCGCAGCCGCGCGCATCGAGATCGGCGGCGATGCTGTTCCAGTCGTAACGCGCGGCAGGATCAAGCGCGGAGAGTGTCGGGCGTGCGTTCATGGCCGGTGTCCGTTGTCACGCCGACCCTGACGCTGGCGGAAATGGCCCGCCACCCGTTTCCTGCGGCAACGGCTAGAGCGGCAACGTGATGGTGCAGACGAGCCCGGTCGGCTCGAACCGGCGCGTCACGCGGCAGTCGTCGACGCCGCGGGAGAGCAGCATCGAACCGAAGCCCTTGCGCTCCGGCTCCGTCACCGGAGCGCCGCCGCGCTCGGTCCAGACGAACGCGAGAAGCCGCGCATGCTTGTCGTCAGCGCCGACCGACCAGGCGAGATCGACATCGCCGGCCGTGCCGGACAGCGCGCCGTGCTTGATGGCGTTGGTGGCGAGTTCGTGCACCAGCAGCGCGAAGGCCGTCACGCTGCGTGCCGGCAGCGCGGTGCGCGGACCCGATGTATGCAGCCGCGTCTCGTCCGCGCCTTGCGTCAGCAATTCCTGCCGCACCAGCGTTTCGAGATCGGCGCCGTCCCACTCGCTGGTGAGCAGCGCACGGTTCGCGGCGGCGATCGCGCCGATGCGCAAATTGACCGCCTGCGCGAACTCCTTCGGCTCGCTCACCATCCGCGCGGTCTGGTTGATGATCGACTGTACCACCGCGAGCGTGTTGTTGATGCGATGCGCCATCTCGCGCGTCGACATGGTCGGCGTCGCATTGGCCTTCACCACAACCGCGGCGTTATCGGACGCTTTCTCGCTCATGGTCGTCGACGCCCTGCCTCAGCCGGCGAGCGAGGCCTTCACCAGGCCGCTGGCTTTGCCGAAGTCCATCTGCCCGGCATATTTCGCTTTCAGCGCGGCGATCACCTTGCCCATATCCTTCATGCCGGCCGCGCCGGTTTCCTTGATGGCGCCGTCGATCGCCGCCTTCACCTCGTCGTCCGACATCTGCTTGGGCAAATAGGACGTGATGATGGCGATCTCCTCGCTCTCCTGCTGCGCGAGTTCGGGGCGGCCGCCCTTCTCGTACATCTCCTTGGATTCCTGGCGCTGCTTGATCATCTTCTGCAGCACGGCGAGCACGTCCGCATCGGCAAGCGGCGGCTTGCCGGCGCCGCGCGCCTCGATGTCGGCATTCTTCAAGGTGGAGTTGACGAGCCGCAGGGTCGAGACCACGCGCTCGTTCTTGGCCTTCATCGCCTCTTTGAGGGCATCGTTGATCTGGTCGCGCAGCACGGCTCACCTCGTCATCTTGTGTCGCATCATGGAATCGCGTCGCGGGGACCATAGAAGATGACCGCGGCGCCGATCAGGCAGATCGCGGCGCCGACGGCGTCCCAGCGGTCTGGCCTTACCCCCTCGACAAGCCAAAGCCAAGCGAGCGAGGCGGCAATATAGATGCCGCCGTAGACCGCATAGGTCCGCCCCGCCACCGGCGTGTCGGCGAGCGTCAGCAGGAAGGCGAACAGCAGCAGCGACGCCACCCCGGGTCCCAGCCAGACCGCGGATTTCCCCATCCGCAGCCACGCCCAGAACGCGAAACAACCGGCAATTTCGGCCATCGCCGCGCCGATGAACACCGCTGCCGATCCCACTCCGACTGGCATCACCTTGTGTCTCATTTCTCATGGGTAACAAGCCGTTCCCGCCGCGCGGGCCTGCCAAAGTCCCCTTGCCTCTGCGTCCATTATACGCAAGGAAGTGCCCATGTCCTTGAAAGAGCCGGATCATCCGCCGCACTCGCCGGCCGCCGCAGGCTGGGCCGAACCGAAGACCACCGCCGTTCTAGTTCTTGCCGACGGAACAGTGCTGGAAGGCCAGGGCTTTGGCGCCACCGGCACCGCCACCGGCGAGGTCTGTTTCAACACGGCGATGACGGGCTACGAGGAAATCCTCACCGACCCGTCCTATGCCGGGCAGATCGTCACCTTCACCTTCCCGCACATCGGCAATGTCGGCACCAACGACGAAGACATCGAGGCGCTGAACCTCGCCGCGACGCCCGGCGCGCGCGGCGTGGTGGTGCAGGCTTCCGTCACCGAACCGTCGAACTATCGTTCCGCACTCAATCTCGACGCCTGGCTCAAGCGCCGCAACATCGTCGGTCTCTCCGGCGTCGACACCCGCGCGCTGACCGCGCTCATTCGCAGCAAGGGCATTCCCAATGCGGTGATCGCGCACGATCCGAACGGCACGTTCGATCTTGCCGCGCTGAAAAAGGAGGCAAGCGCCTGGCCGGGCCTCGTCGGCATGGACCTCGTGCCGATGGTGACGAGCGCGCAGCGCTTCACCTGGGACGAGACCCCGTGGGAATGGGGCAAGGGTTACGGCCGGCAAAGCACGCAACCTGACAAGCCGGAATTCCATGTGGTCGCCATCGACTACGGCGTGAAGCGCAACATCCTGCGGCTGCTCGCCGGCGTCGGCTGCAAGGTGACGGTGGTGCCGGCCAAGACCGAGGCTGCCGACATCCTCGCGATGAAGCCGGACGGCGTGTTCCTGTCCAACGGTCCGGGCGATCCGGCGGCGACCGGCGCATACGCCGTGCCGACGATCCGCGCGCTGATCGCCAGCGGCACGCCGACCTTCGGCATCTGCCTTGGCCACCAGATGCTCGGCATCGCGGTCGGCGGCAAGACCATGAAGATGCATCAGGGGCATCACGGCGCGAACCACCCGGTGAAGGACCTCGACACCGGCAAGGTCGAGATCACCTCGATGAATCACGGTTTCGCCGTCGACAAGGACTCGCTGCCGAACGACGTGAAACAGACCCATGTGTCGCTGTTCGACGGCTCGAACTGCGGCATCGCGCTGACCGACAAGCCGGTGTTCTCGGTGCAGTATCATCCGGAAGCATCGCCCGGCCCGCGCGACAGCCACTATCTGTTCCAGCGCTTTGCCGACATGATGCGGAAGAAGAAAAAGAGTGCCTGACCCTGTTCCTCCTCGTGGTGAGGAGCATCGCGCCAGCGATGCGTCTCGAACCATGCAGGCCCTGATGTTGCGACAGCCGGGCCTGCATCCTTCGAGACGCGCCCTACGGGCGCTCCTCAGGATGAGGTGAGAGAGAAGCGCGCCGCCATGACCTCCGACTGGGTGAAATTCTACGACTTCCGCCATTCGATCATCTATGTGAACGAGCGGCATCGCGACGTGCATTACGCGCGGATCGCGCAGGACATCACGCCCTATATTCCGTCATCCACCGCGCGCGTGCTCGACTACGGCTCGGGCGAAGCGCTGCACGCCGACGACCTCGCCGCGCGCTGCGGTTCGCTGGTGCTGGCGGAAGCCGCGCCGAATGTGCGCGCCATTCTCAAGCAGCGCTTCGCCGGCAACGACCGGATCGCCGTGCTGACGCCGGACGAAGTGGCGGCGCTGCCGGCCGAGAGCTTCGACCTGATCGTCATGCATTCGGTGGCGCAATATCTCACCGGCGCGGAACTCGACGGGCTGCTCGCGACCTTCCGCCGGCTGCTCAAGCCCGACGGGCTGTTCGTGCTCGGCGACATCGTCCAGCCGCGGCTGGCGTCGGTGCACGCGGCGCTGGCCTTGCTCCGGTTCGCCGCGCGGAACGGTTTCCTGCTCGCGGCGATCCGCGGCCTGATCCGCATCGTGGTGTCGGACTATCTCAAACTGAGCCAGAAGGCCGGCCTGTCGCATTACACGGAAAGCGAGGCGCTTCAACGGCTTAAGGCCGCCGGATTCGCCCCTGTCCGCGCGCCGCGCAATATCGGCCACAACCAGCAGCGGATGACCTTCACCGCCCGGCGACAAAATTAAAAGCGCGCCCGCTTCATCTTAATTCTTTACCGTAACCCCTGCGACAACTTGTCAGTAACACTCACCGGGTTACCGTATGCATGGCCCGGTGGCGGAGTGTTTACGCGAAGGCCGTGCAAGGACTTTACCCTGGTTCAATTCCAGGCCGGGCCTCCAGTTCACGACGGGGCGGTTGCGACAGCAGCCGCCCCGTTCGCGTCCGCGGCGAAGTGCTCGCGGGCCACGTTGAGCTCGGCGCCGACGAGAACGACGATCGACGTCAGCCACATCCACATCATCAGGCCGATCGCCGCGCCGAGCGAACCATAGGTCGCGGCATAATTGGCGACATTGGCCAGATACCACGACAGCGCCAGCGAGCCGGCGATCCAGGTGATCGCGGCGAAGGCATTGCCGGGGCTGATCCAGCGCCATTGCGGATGCTTGAGGTCCGGTCCGAAACGATAGAGCACGCTGAGGCCGAGCAGCAGCAGGACAAACAATGCGGGCCAGCGCAACAGCGACGCCGCGCTCTCGCTCATGCTCCAGCCGAAATAGGCAAGCATCAGCGGGAACACGACGACCGCGCCGATCGCCGCCAGCAGCACGGCGATGGCGCCGAGCGTCATCGTCAGCGAGACAAGATTGAGCCGCACGAACGAACGCGTCTCCTTCACCCGGTAGATGATGTTGAGCGCGTCGATCGCCGCCTTGAGTCCGGCATTGGCGCTCCATACCGCGACCAGCAGGCCGAACACGAAGGCGGCGCTCAAATCGCCGGCGCCGGCGGTGACCACGCGCACCACCTGATCGCGAACGATCTCGAACGCCTCTTGCGGCATGACGCCTTCGATCAGCGTGAGATGGCCGGCGATGGTCTTGATGTTGGCGAACAAGGCGTAGCTCGACACGAAAGCCGTGATCGCCGGAAACAGCGCGAGCAGTCCGTAGAACACGATGCCGGCGCCGAGCGCCAGCACCCGGTCGTCTTCAATGCGCCGATAAAGATAGAGCAGCCAGGCCTTGAGACCGGGCTGCGCCGCGGCCACGGTCTGCGCCCCCGCCGGAGTCCGGGACGGCAGCCGCGCACGCGCCGGTTGCCGCTCGGCGATCCACGCGGTCGCCGCCAGCGCAACGCCGGCCATCAGGAGCGGCAAGGCGGAGCGGACCAATCGCGGCATAGGGATTCCCCGGAATTTCACACGGGAATAACCGTGATCCCGGCAAACGGTTGCGCGACGGGCAGCAAAGGTTTCGCCTGTGTTCGGCGGCGCGCGCACCCTTCCCCGCCCTTCGAATCTGGTCTAAGACCCCCTCGCGCGCGGAGGGCTTTGCCCCAGCGCCCGGCCGGGACGCGCGTCAGCGCGTCTTTTTTTATACCCGCTTACTGCTCCCTCTCCCCTGCGGGGGAGAGGGTTGGGGTGAGGGGGCCTAGTGCGAGGTCGAGTTCTTGGAAGATGGCTTCCGGCACGCCGTCGATATTGGTGAGAACCTCGTTGTTCCAGAAGCGAACAACGTGAAAGCCTCATTTTTCAAGAGCAGCAGTCCTCACCGCATCGACCTCCGGTCCGTGCTGACCGCCATCGACTTCGATCACCAGATTTTGCTCAAGCGCGGCGAAATCGGCGACGTGGCCGGCGATCGGCACCTGGCGCTTGAATTTCACGCCACCGATCTGACGGTTTCGCAGTCGCGACCACAACAGCTTTTCAGCTTCCGTCGCGCGTCGACGCAGCACCCGCGCGATACCACTCATCGACCGATCCCCCTCACCCAACCCTCTCCCTGCTGGGGAGAGGGCCAAGAATAACCAACAATGCCCAAACGCACTGATATCAAAAGCATCCTCATCGTCGGCGCCGGGCCGATCGTCATCGGCCAGGCCTGCGAGTTCGATTATTCCGGCACCCAGGCCTGCAAGGCTCTCAAGGAAGAGGGCTACCGGGTGGTGCTGGTGAACTCCAATCCGGCGACGATCATGACCGACCCGGATCTCGCCGACGCCACCTATATCGAGCCGATCACCCCGGAGATCGTCGCCAAGATCATCGAGAAGGAGCGCAATGTCGTTCCCGGCGGCTTCGCGCTGCTGCCGACCATGGGCGGCCAGACCGCGCTCAACTGCGCGCTGTCGCTCAAGAAGATGGGCGTGCTCGAGCAGTTCGACGTCACCATGATCGGCGCCACCACCGAGGCGATCGACAAGGCGGAAGACCGCGAACTGTTCCGCGAGGCGATGACCAAGATCGGTCTCGCGACCCCGCGCTCGCATCACGTCAAGACGCTGTCCGACGCGCTCAAGGCGCTCGACGATATCGGCCTGCCGGCGATCATCCGCCCGTCCTTCACCATGGGCGGCACCGGCGGCGGCATCGCCTACAACCGCGCCGAGTTCATCGAAATCGTCGAGGGCGGCATCGACGCCTCGCCGACCGACGAGGTGCTGATCGAAGAAAGCGTGCTCGGCTGGAAAGAGTACGAGATGGAGGTTGTCCGCGACAAAAAGGACAACTGCATCATCATCTGCTCGATCGAGAACGTCGATCCGATGGGCGTGCACACGGGCGACTCGATCACCATCGCACCGGCGCTGACGCTGACCGACAAGGAATACCAGATCATGCGCGACGCCTCGCTGGCGGTGCTGCGCGAGATCGGCGTCGAGACCGGCGGCTCCAACGTGCAGTTCGCGATCAATCCGCAGGACGGGCGGATGATCGTCATCGAGATGAATCCGCGCGTGTCGCGGTCGTCGGCGCTGGCGTCGAAGGCCACCGGCTTTCCGATCGCCAAGGTCGCGGCCAAGCTCGCGGTCGGCTACACGCTCGACGAGATCGCCAACGACATCACCGGCGGCGCGACGCCGGCCTCGTTCGAACCGACCATCGACTATGTCGTCACCAAGATTCCGCGGTTCGCCTTCGAGAAATTCCCCGGCGCGTCGAACGTGCTGACCACGTCGATGAAGTCGGTCGGCGAAGCCATGGCGATCGGCCGCACGTTTCAGGAAAGCCTGCAGAAGGCGCTGCGTTCGCTGGAGACCGGGCTCACCGGTCTCGACGAGATCGCCATCGACGGCTTCGACACGACCAAGCCGGTCGACGATCACGAGAACCGCAACGCGATCCGCGCCGCGCTCGGCATTCCGACGCCGGACCGTCTGCTCAAGCTGGCGCAGGCGATGCGGCTCGGCGCCTCGGACGAATTGATCTTCAACGCCTGCCGCATCGATCCGTGGTTCCTGGCGCAGATCCGCACGCTGATCGACACCGAGGCGCAGGTGCGCGCGCACGGCCTGCCGAAAACACCCGGCGCGTTCCGCGCGCTCAAGGCGAAGGGCTTTTCCGACGCGCGGCTCGCCAAGCTCGCCGGCATCAGCGCCGACGCCGTGGCGAAAGAGCGCCGCGCGCTCGACGTGCGGCCGGTGTTCAAGCGCATCGACACCTGCGCGGCGGAGTTCGCCTCGCCCACCGCCTATATGTATTCGACCTATGAGCGGCCGTTCGCGGGGGCCGTCGCCGACGAGGCGCGGCCGTCCGACCGCAAGAAGGTCGTGATCCTCGGCGGCGGTCCGAACCGGATCGGCCAGGGCATCGAGTTCGACTATTGCTGCTGCCACGCCTGCTTCGCGCTGAAGGATGCGGGCTACGAGACCATCATGGTCAACTGCAATCCGGAAACGGTGTCGACCGACTACGACACGTCGGATCGACTCTATTTCGAGCCGCTGACGCCGGAAGACGTGATCGAGATCATCGACACCGAGCGCAAGAACGGGACGCTGCACGGCGTGATCGTGCAGTTCGGCGGCCAGACGCCGCTCAAGCTCGCCCATCATCTGGAGAAGGCGAATATCCCGATCCTCGGCACGTCGCCGGACGCGATCGATCTCGCCGAGGACCGCGACCGCTTCAAATCGCTGCTCGACACGCTTGGTCTCCGCCAGCCGCAGAACGGCATCGCCGCCTCGCCGGATGCAGCGCGCGCGATGGTCGAGACGATGGGCTATCCGGTCGTCGTGCGGCCGTCCTATGTGCTCGGCGGCCGCGGCATGGCGATCGTGCGCGACGCCGCGCAACTCGACCGCTATCTGGCGCGGCTTGCCAGCGACCTGAACCGGCCGTCCGATCTGGTGGTGTCAAAGAAGAGCCCGCTGCTGCTCGACCGCTATCTCACCGACGCCACCGAAGTGGACGTCGACTGCATCGCCGACGGCACCGGCACTTATATCGCCGGCATCATGGAGCACATCGAGGAAGCCGGTATCCATTCCGGCGATTCCGCCTGCGCGCTGCCGCCGTTCTCGCTCGATCAGAAGACGATCAAGGAACTGGAGCGGCAGACCCGCGAACTGGCGCTCGCGCTCAAGGTCGGCGGATTGATGAACGTGCAATACGCCATCAAGGACGGCGACATCTATGTGCTCGAAGTGAATCCGCGCGCCTCGCGCACGGTGCCGTTTGTCGCCAAGGTGGTCGGCCTGCCGCTGGCGAAGATCGCGGCGCGGGTCATGGCCGGCGAGCGGCTGGCGAGCTTCAACCTCAAGCCGCCGACCTATACCCATCGCGCGGTGAAGGAAGCGGTGTTTCCGTTCAACCGGTTCCCCGGCGTCGACACCCTGCTCGGCCCCGAGATGAAGTCGACCGGCGAGGTGATGGGCCTCGACCGGGAGCACCACATCGCCTTCGTCAAAAGCCAGCTCGGCGGGGGCTCGCGGCTGCCCAAGACCGGCACGGTGTTTGTCTCGGTCCGCGACGCCGACAAGGCGCGCATCCTCGATTCGGTGAAACTCCTGTCCGGACTTGGGTTTAAGGTCCTCGCCACGTCCGGGAACCAGCGGTTCCTGGCGGAGCACGGGGTCGAGGCGATCCGGGTCAACAAGGCCATGGAAGGCCGCCCGTCGATCGTCGATGCCATCAAAAACGGGGACGTTCAGCTCGTTTTCAACACCACCGAGGGGGTCAGCGCGGTCTCGGATAGCCGTTCCCTGCGCCAGGCTGCCCTCTTGCATAAAGTCCCCTACTACACCACTCTCTCCGGAGCGGTTGCTGCGGCGCAGGGCATCAAGGCCTATCTCGGGGGCGACCTCGAGGTGCATGCGCTGCAGAGTTATTTTGGGGGGCAGGCGTAACAGCCTCCTCTGCAAGACCGTCATAGTCCGGCAAAGTTCCGACCGTCACCGGCCTCTCCGGGCCGCGGCCGGAACGTTTCGCCGGACCTCGCCGTAAGACTCCGGGCAGCGCGTGCCGCTACCGGAGTCGAATTGCGAGTGGCGACAGTGAAAGGCGGAAGAGAAAGATGGACAAGATTCCGATGACGGCTGAAGGGTACTCCCTCCTCGAAGCCGAGTTGAAGCAGTGCCAGCAGGTCGAGCGTCCGCGGATCATCCAGCAGATCAGCGAAGCGCGCTCCCACGGCGACTTGTCCGAGAACGCGGAATATCACGCGGCCAAGGAAGCGCAGTCGCATAACGAAGGCCGCATCGCCGAGCTCGAGGACAAGCTGGCGCGCGCCGACGTGATCGACGTGTCGAAACTGTCCGGTGACACCGTGAAGTTCGGCGCGACCGTGACGCTGATCGACGAAGACACCGAAGAGAAGAAGGTGTGGCAGCTCGTCGGCGAGCCTGAGGCGGACGCGAAATCCGGGAAGATTTCGATCACCTCGCCGCTGGCGCGCGCGCTGATCGGCAAGAGCAAGGGCGCGACCGTCGAGGTCGTGGCCCCCGGTGGCGCCAAAGCCTACGAGATCAAGAAGGTCGACTGGCGCTGACTGTAGCGATCTGCATATCAGCTGTAGCGTTCTGCGTATCAAAAGCCCGGCTCATGCCGGGCTTTTTGTTTCCGTCATTTTTTTCCGTCATTCCCGGACGCCTCGCGTCAGCGAGGCGATCCGGAATCCGGCGGCAGTCCTGCTTTGTCTGGATTCCGGGTTCGCCGACGCGTGAACGCGCGCAACGTCCGCGCCCCGGAATGACCGGGAATGATCACCCGCGCACGAAGAACACCACGGTGAGGATCGCGCCCACCGCCACGACCACGGCGCGGATCGCCGCATCAGGCACGCGGCGCGCGACGGCGACCCCGTAATAGCCGCCGATGATCGCCGCGACCGCCACCACCAGCGCCTGCGGCCAGTGCACCAGACCGTTGGCGATCAGCAGGATCACCGCGACGAGCTGCGCCAGGACGCAGGCGATGTTCTTGATCGCGTTGGCGCGATGGAAATCGCCGGTGTAGAGCAGCGCCAGCGCGGCCAGCCACATGATGCCCTGCCCGGCGCCGAAGAAGCCGCCATAAACGGCAACCACCGCGCCGAACAGATAGCCGACAATGGTCATGCCGCTGCTGCTGCCGCTTTTGGCGAAGCGCGCGGCGAGCGGCCGGATCTGATTGCTGAACGCGAACGTCACGGTGGCGATGGCGAGCAGCCACGGCACCAGCGGCCGGAACCCCTCGTCGCCGAGAAACACCAGCAGCCAGCCGCCGACCAGACCGCCGGCGATGCCCAGCAAGGCATACGGGATCATCTCGCGCAGACGCTTGCGTGTCTCGTCCCAGTATGCCGCGCCGGTAGCGAAACTGCCGGGAATGAGGCCGACAGCGGACGTGGCATTGGCGTCAAGCGTCGGCATGCCGAACGCGACCATCACAGGAAACACGAAGAACGTGCCGCCACCGGCGACCGCATTGATCACACCGGCAGCAAGTCCGGTCACCGCAAGCAGCAAGAGCTCAGTCAAAGACACATCGATTCCCCGGCAGGAATGGGCAAAACGGAAAGTAGGTGGAGGAAGGTGGTCAGGTCGCCGTTTCGAACGGCACCATCGCCGCGTCCTTGGAGTTGCGCAGCGTCAGCGACGTCTTGACGTTGCGCACATGCGGCTCCGCGGTGAGGCGCGTGACGAAATCCTGGAACGTCTTGAGATCGGGCGCGACGCATTTCAGGACGAAGTCGATCTCGCCGGACAGCATCCAGCATTCTCGCACCAGCGGCTCCTTGCGCACGAACGTCTCGAACGATTTCAGATCGGCGTCGGCCTGGCTGGCGAGATGCACCATGGCGAACACGGTGACCTCGTAGCCGAGTTGCTTCTGGTCGAGCAGCGCGCGATAGCCCTTGATGTAGCCGGCCTCCTCCAGTCCGCGTACGCGGCGCAGGCAGGGCGGCGCGGAAATTCCGACGCGGCGCGCGAGCTCCACATTGGTCATGCGGCCATTGTCCTGAAGTTCTTTCAGGATGTTGCGGTCGATGGCGTCGATCTGGTCGGGCACGGAAACTCCAAAAACAGAAACGGTCGCGGCGAACGGCGACAAATCGTGCCGCCTTCCTACCGCGAAAGATTGTTTCGCGAAAGATTATTGCGCGCAGAACTCACCAGCTTATGCGCAGGACTGCGGGTGAAGCCGGCCTGAACCCCTGTGGGTTGCGCTTCTTGCATAGCTCGGCGGAAGGCCTATGTTATCGCACGTCTGCTATGCGGCTGCGGCCGCCGGAACGGAAACCCATGGCTACCTCACAACACGTCAAACTGCTCATCATTGGCTCCGGGCCGGCGGGCTACACCGCCGCGATCTATGCCGCACGCGCCATGCTCGAACCGGTGCTGATCCAGGGCATGCAGCCCGGCGGGCAGCTCACCATCACCACCGATGTGGAGAACTATCCGGGCTTCGCCGACGTGATCCAGGGTCCGTGGCTGATGGAGCAGATGCAGAAACAGGCCGAGCATGTCGGCACCCGCATCGTCTACGACCACGTCAATCAGGTGGACCTCGACCAGCGCCCGTTCCGCGTTCATCTCGATTCGGGCGACAGCTATCTCGCCGATGCGCTGATCGTCGCCACCGGCGCGCAGGCGCGCTGGCTTGATCTGCCTTCGGAGCAGAAGTTCAAGGGCTATGGCGTCTCCGCCTGCGCCACCTGCGACGGCTTCTTCTACAAGAACAAGGAAGTGATCGTGATCGGCGGCGGCAACACCGCGGTCGAGGAAGCGCTGTTCCTGACCAACTTCGCCAGCAAGGTGACGATCGTGCACCGGCGCGACCATTTCCGCGCGGAAAAGATATTGCAGGACCGCCTGTTCAAGAATCCGAAGGTCGAGGTGGTGTGGGACAGCGCGCTTGAAGACGTCCACGGCGACGAGAATCCGCTGAAGGTGCGCAAGGCTCGGCTGAAGAACGTCAAGACCGGCGCCATCACCGAGCGCGCCATCGACGGCATCTTCATCGCCATCGGCCATTCGCCGGCGACCGAACTGTTCGTCGGCAAGCTGAAGATGAAGCCGTCGGGCTACATCGCCACCGCGCCGCATTCGACGGCGACGTCGGTGCCCGGTGTGTTCGCCGCCGGCGACGTCACCGACGACATCTACCGGCAGGCGGTGACCGCCGCCGGCCAAGGCTGCATGGCGGCGCTCGAAGCGGAACGCTTCATCGCTGCGCACGAACAGAACCGCGACGCGGCGGAATAATCATGCCCACCTCACGATCGACCATGGACTGGGACAAGCTCAAGGTATTCCACGCGGCTGCGGAAGCCGGCAGCTTCACCCATGCGGGCGAGCGGCTCGGCCTGTCGCAGTCCGCCGTGTCACGCCAGGTCAGCGCGCTCGAATCCGAGCTGTCGGTGTCGCTGTTTCATCGCCACGCGCGCGGCCTGATCCTGACCGAACAGGGCGAACTCCTGTTTCGCACCGCGCATGAAGTGTTCATGAAGCTGGAGGCGGCGCGCACCAAGCTCACCGACAGCCGCGAACGGCCGAACGGCGAGCTGAAGATCACCACCACGCCCGGCATCGGCATTCACTGGCTGACGCCGCGTCTCGGCGAATTCCTCGATCTCTATCCCGACGTGCAGGTGAATCTGATCACCACCGACGAGGAACTCGATCTGGCGATGCGGGAAGCGGACGTGGCGATCCGTCTGCGCCAGCCGACGCAGCCGGACCTGATCCAGCGCAAGCTGTTCTCGGTGCACTCGCATGTCTATGCGACGCCGGAATATCTCAAGCGCTTCGGCACGCCGCGCACGATGGACGACCTCGAAGGCCACCGCATCCTGCTGCTCGGCGGCGCCGCGCCGTCCTATCTGCAGAACCGTCGTTGGCTGATCGAAACCGGACGCGAGGGCAAAGCGCCGCGCGGCGCGCATCTGATCATCAACAACGTGCTCGGCCTGTTGCGCGCGTGTCAGAAAGGCCTCGGCATCGCCGTGCTGCCCGACTACCTGGTCGAGGACAGTCACGGTCTCGTACAACTGTTCAGCAATGCCGAGACGTTGGCGATGGAAGCCTACTTTGTCTATCCTGAAGAACTGAAGTCGGTCGCGCGCATTCAGGTCTTCCGCGACTTCCTCGTCGCCAACGCACAGCGCTGGAACTATTGATCTGCGTCAACAGGACGCCGCATGGCTGACATGCGGGCTTCTGCGTTGTTCGCATGGGAAGGCGCTCCCATACTTTACGTCATGCCGCGCCGGCCGCCGCATCCTCCCAAGATGAAACGCCGGCGTTGCATGTTCCCCTCTGGAAGCGATTGCCGGTTCCCCAAGCCGGCAACCGAACCGGGCCCCTCACGGGGCCCGGTTTTTATGTATGCGCCAGCCGTGGTCAGGTCGGATACGCGGTTCATGACGCGCATGTGCGCTCGCTTTTAAAAAAAGCCGGCCGCGGTTTTTTGACAACACTTCCGGCCCCGCCCGCGGCTACGCGTTTGCGCGGGAAAAAACCACCGTAAAACAAGACGTTTGCAAGAGCTTTGATTGACGCCATTGTCGTTCCCACCGGTGCGGTCGGTGCCCATCGCGACAGCGGCGAAAGGCGCATGATCGCGCGCCGGCCCACCTATTGACCTGCGGCGGCGCGAGCCCGCATATCTTGCAGATACGGACAAAAACAAATGCAAGTGGGAGGGGTCAGATGCCCTATGTGACCGAAGCGACGCTTACCGATATCGCCATGGACCGCTGGTCGAACATTCCCGATGAGCGTCTGCGCCAGGTGATGGTCGCCGCCGTCAAGCACCTCCACGCTTTCGTGCGCGAAGTCGAACCCACCAAGGAAGAATGGTTCACCGCCGTCGACTGGCTGACGCGCATCGGCCAGAAGAGCGACGAGAAGCGGCAGGAGATGATCCTCGCGTCCGACGTGCTTGGCGTCAGCATGCTGGTCGACGCCATCAACAACCGCCGGCCGAGCGGCGCGACGCCGTCAACCGTCGAGGGCCCGTTCCACATTCCGAATGCGCCGGAGATCGCCAACGGCGAGAACGTCACCGAGGGCGCGCCGGGCGTGCCCTGCCTCGTCACCGGCACCATCAAGGGCCTGAACGGCGAACCGATCGCCGGCGCCGCCATCGACATCTGGCAGACCGACGGCGACGGCCTCTACGAAGCCCAGCGCGAGATCGACCACGCCTATATGCGCGGCGTCTACCACTCGCAGGCCGACGGTTCCTACATCGTCCGCACCGTGGCGCCGATCGGCTACACGATCCCGATGGACGGCCCGATCGGCGAACTGATGACCAAGACCACCATCAGCCACTTCCGCCCGGCGCATATCCACTTCGCCGTCACCGCACCCGGATACCACAGCCTGGTCACGCATCTGTTTGTGGCCGGCGATGAATATATCGAGACAGACGTGGTCTACGGTGTGAAGAAGGAATTGATCACCGACTTCCAGCAGAAGCCCGCGGGAACCGCGATCAACGGCGAAAAAATCGCCACGCCGTACTTCCAGGTTAACTATGATTTCGTTCTTGAGAAGCAGGCTAAGGCAAAGGCTGCGGCGTAACGCAACTTTCAGTTAAAATGCAGCGTTAATACGGTCACGACTCGCCATCGTCCGGCAGAAAAGGATCAGGAATGAGCTCTCGTCTCAATCGGCTGCTTACCGGCAGCGCGGTCGCTGTGGTCTTGGCTCTCGGCACCGCGTCCAGCACCCTGGCCCAAAGCAGCGGCAGCACCGAGCCGGCGATGGTCGACGGTGTGCCTGTTCCTGATACGACGATGCCGCCACCGCCGACGGTCGAGGACCTGAACCGCAGCATGGTCCCGACGACCACCGCCCCGGCAGCTCCGGCCGCCGCTCCCGCGCAGCCGGCGGCGCAAGCGCCTGCCGCCTCACCCGCTCCGGCAACGGCCGCGACACCGGCTCCGGCCGCAGCGCCCGTCACCGTGTCGGCCGACAGCGCGGTTTCCGACAAGCTGCGCGAACTGTCGTCCGGTAAGTTCGACCGCATCCTCGGCAGCAAGAAAGAGCGCGCCGCCGTCGAAGCGTTCTACAGCGCGCGCAACTTCAAGCCGCTGTGGGTGACCGACGGCACCGCCAATGCGAACGCCAAGGCCGCCGCCAAATATCTCGGCGGCGTCGAGGCCGACGCGCTCGATCCGTCCGACTATCCGACCCCGGATTTCACCGCCGCCAAGGACGCCGACGCGCTCGCCGAAGCGGAGATGAAGCTCACCAATTCGGTGCTCGCCTTCGCGCATCATGCCTCGATCGGCCGCGTCCACTTCACGCGCATCTCCGCCGATATCAGCTACGATCTCAAGGCGCCGGAGCCGGGCGACGTGCTCAAGAAGCTCGCCGACGCCAACGACGTCGCCGCCGCGCTCGACAGCTTCAATCCGCAACAGCCGGGCTACAAGGCGCTGAAGGCGAAATACGCCGAACTGCGCGCCGGCAAGAAGGCCGACGCCGGCCCGGCGCCGATCCCGCACGGCGCGACGCTCAAGCTCGATACGCCGAAGAAAACCGCCAAGAAAAAGGGCGCGAAGGTCCAGGAGACCCCCGCGGCGATCGTCACCGACGACCGCGTGCCGGAAATCCGCAAGCGGCTCGGCATCGCCGGCGACCAGAGCAGCAAGGTGTTCGACAAGGACGTCGTCGCGGCGTTGCGCGGCTTCCAGAAGGAGCACAAGCTCCCGGCCAACGGCCAGCTCACCAACGCGACCGTCGACGCGATCAACGGACCGAAGCAGAACGTCAACGCGCAGGACGCGATCGTCGCGACCATGGAGCGCTGGCGCTGGATGCCGCGCGACCTCGGCAATCCGTATGTGATGGTCAATATCCCCGACTACACGCTGCGCATCGTCAAGGACGGCAAGACCTACTGGAAGACCAAGATCGTGGTCGGCCTGCCGAGCAAGCCTACGCCGATCATCAGCGCGGAGATGAAATTCATCACCGTCAATCCGACCTGGAACGTGCCGCCGTCGATCATTCAGAACGAATATCTGCCGGCGCTGCGTGAGGACCCGAACGCGCTCGACCGCATCGGACTCAAGGTGTCGCAGAATCCGGACGGCACGGTCCGCGTCTGGCAGCCGCCGGGAGATCGCAACGCGCTCGGCCGCATCCGTTTCAACTTCCCGAACAAGTTCCTGGTGTATCAGCACGACACCCCGGACAAGCACCTGTTCGCCCACGATAAGCGCGCCTACAGCCACGGCTGCATGCGCGTGCAGGACCCGCTGATGTACGGCGAGAAAATCCTGTCGCTCGCGCTGCCGCAGGAGCACTACAGCGCCGCGCGGCTGCAGAAGATGTTCGGCGGCAACGAGATCAACATCAACTTCCCGAAGGTGATCCCGGTGCATCTGACCTATCAGACCGCATTCGTGGACGACGACGGCAAGCTGCAGGTTCGCGGCGACGTCTACGGTCGCGATGCCCGCGTGCTCGCGGCGCTGCGCGGTTCCGAGCGCAAGGTCGCCGACATTCCGATGGATCGCCCGCCGAACACGTCGGCGAAGCCGGTCCGGCTCGCGCCCGGCAGCCTCGGCGGTCAGGGTCCGAGCTACGGCGGCGGCCCGAACTTCTTCGACTGGCTGTTTGGCGGCCCGCAACGCGAGCCCCAATACGAGCAGCGTCCGCAACGGCGGCGCTACGATAACAGCGGGCGGATCAGCTACCGCTAATCATCCGGGACACACGACGAAAAGGGCCGCCTCGCGCGGCCCTTTTTATTGCACGGGCCAAAAGAGAGACGCGGGCGAACGGATCGCCCGGCCCGGCGGCCGGTCGCGGATGATGAGAAGATGAGTTCGAATGGTACAGGCGGGTGGACTTGAACCACCGACCTCCGGTTCCACAGACCGGCGCTCTAACCAACTGAGCTACGCCTGCACAGCGCACATCGCGGGCACCAGGTCCTAAAACCCATGGCCCTGCGAGCGGGCGGACCATATTCGTCGGGACGCGCCGCGGCAAGGCCGATATGGCGACAAATGTCTCAGAGGCTGACCGGAAATTCCCACACATTTTTCAAGTGTTTGACGTTTCTGCCTCATGCGACTTTCTCTCCGTCATGGCCGGCGAAGTCCCAGCCATCCCGATAAGGTAGGCGCCTCTGCCCGGCCCAAGCGGGATGCCCGGCTCAAACCCGGGCATGACGGTTGCGAAAGACGTCACCCGATCAATTTCTTTTCCGGCCAGACTCTCAAGACAATCCAACAAAAAAAGCCCGGGCATGACCCGGGCTTTCCTGACTGTCCGATCGGACGGCGATGCCGTCCGCGCGCCATCTGTCGCGATCAGGCGGCCTTGTTGAAAGCCGACGTGAGGCCCGACTTGAGCGGCTCGGCGGTGTCCTGCGCGAGCTTCTGGGCGAGCGCGGTAAGCTCCTTCACCTGCTCGGTCGAGGTCTCGAACTGCTGACGGGCATGAGCCGTCGTCACTTCGACCGCTTCCGCGACCGACTTCACGGTCATCAGCTTGGCGAAGTAGTCGAACGCGCTGTTGGTGTTGGCGCGGGCCTGCTCGAGCATGGCGAGGCCGTAGTCGGCCGAACCCTTGCTGGCGTTGGCATAGGTGGTTTCCATCATGCCGGTGGTGTCTTCGGCGGCGGCGCGGATCTTGTCGTAGCCGGTCTTGGCCTGGGTCAGGGTCTTCTCGGCGATTTCGCGCAGCGCGGCCGGCAATTCCATGGCCGGGATGTCGAACTTCGGAATGTCGAACTTCGGCATTTCAAACTTCGGGATATCGAACTTCGGTGTTTCGACGGTCGCTTCGACCTTCGGGGACTCGATGTTCACGGTGTCGGCTTTCGGGGCTTCGAAGCCCTGCTTGCCGGCTTTGACTTTCTGGGTGACCACTTCGGCCATGGGACGGCTCCTTGTCAGGGGTTTCCGGAAAGGGACACCAACCACCGACGCCCTAACGCCGATCCGGTGTCGTCGTCCGACGCCGCGAGGGCGCCGAACCATTGCCAACTATAACCCGTGAAATTGTGCACCGCAACAGAAACATCGCGTTGCACAAAAAAGCCCAACACCCGCCCATTTCGTGGCAAGGAACCCTCTGGCGGAGAACCGTTCAGCGCGAGGGCTGGGCGCTCGACTTGGCCGCCACCGCCGCCAGCTCCTTGGCCTGATCGGTGAGCGTCTGGACGTGGGATTTGACGTAATCCGCCTGGATCTGCATGGCGTCCTGCGGATCCCGCGCCATCAACAGCCGCTGCCCGAAGGCGAAGGCCGCCGCCATGTTCTGCTCGGCATGGCGGATGGTCAGTTCGACCACCTGGCGGGCGCCGCTGCGCATGCTCGCCGCCTGTCCTTCGGCATTGGTCACGCCCTGGGTGGCGGCGGAGACGAAGGTGTCGAAGGCCTTGCGGGCCTGCTCCATGCTCTTTTCGGCGAAGGCGTGCATGTCCGTCGGAAATTCGAATTTGGGGAAGTCGTTGCCAGCCATGGTGAGCCTCCGCTGATTTTGGAACGCGATGCTCCGCCCGCTTCCGGGCCAAGCTGAGGCCAACATTAGGCGATGCGCGGGCCGGCGCAATGCCGCCGGCGATTAAGGTTTATTGCGCCTTCCTGTCCGAACCATGGGCCGTTTCGTGGACGCTGACGCAGCCGGCCCTTATGTATGTCCCCTGCTCTGTCCTTTGTTGTGTAAGGCTTTTTCGCGCATGCCCGGACCTGGCTTCCAGCTGGACTGCCTGCTCGATCCGCGACTGTCGCCGCATGCGGCGTCACCGCGGCCGATCTGGCTGTGGAGCGCGAATGCGCACCGCATCCTGTGGGCCAATCCGACCGGCGCCGCGATCTTCGGCGCGGCATCGCCGGCGGCCGCCGCGACACTCGATTTTCCGGCAACGCATCCGGCGGCGGCGCAGGTCGCGCGGCTCGCGACCACACTGACCGACAACGGCGCGCCGCGACTCGACCGCCTGCGCGGCTTCGGCGCGCGCGGCGCGGGGACGCTCACCTGCGCCTGTTCGCGCATCACGCTCGCCGGCGGCGAGAAAGCGGTGCTGATCGTCTCCACCGAGCGCGCCGGTCCCGAACTCAGCCTCGCCGAACGCGCGGAGCGCCTGCTGGCGGGGAACGATGCGCCGGTCGCGGCCTTCGCCGCCGACGGCACGCTGTTGCATGCGGCGCAACCGATCGCGCAGAGTCTGCGCGGCGTCGCGAGTCTCGACGCCATCGGCGCGGCCGCGCTCGCGGCGCAGGCAAGCCGCGAAGGCGCGGCGTCCGGACCGACCAAGATCGGCGTGCTTTCGCTGGCGCGCATTGGCGAAGGCGCCTCGACCGTGTTGCTGGCGACGCTCGATCAACCGGCTGACGCCGTCACCGGCGATACACCGAGCGTTGCCGACGTCCCGGCCGACAATCAAGCACCGGCATCGCCTTCCGCGAGCGAAGCGGACAACGCCATAACCGAAGCAGCCGCAGCGCCGGCGCCTGTCGCGCAGGCGACCGTGACCGCACCGGACACGCCGCGGCATCCGCTGCGGTTCGTCTGGGCGCTCGACGAGCAGGGCCGCTTCACGCTGGAGTCACAGGAATTCATCGCGCTGATCGGCGCGTCGACCGCGCAGGTGCTCGGCCGTCCGTGGAGCGAGATCGCCGCGGCGCTGAAACTCGATCCCGACGGCGCGGTCGCGCGCGCCTTTGCCTCGCATGAGACCTTCAGCGGCGTCACCGTGCCGTGGCCCGTGGACGGCAGCAGCGCGACCATGCCGATCGAACTCTCGGGCCTGCCGATGTTCGACCGCGAGCGCCACTTCCGCGGCTATCGCGGCTTCGGCATCTGTCGCGACGTGGAGCGGCTCGATGCGCTGGCCACCGCACGCGCCTTGCTCGAGTCGCAGCCAGCCTCGCCATCCATTCTGCCGCCGGCACAGCCACCCGCATCCGCGGCAATCGAACCTTCGCCGAACGTGCTGCGCTTCCCGGCGCAAACCAACGCGGACCGCCCCGCCGATGTATTCGCGACACCGGAGAAACCGGCCGCGCCGGCAGCGACCGCGCCGACACTGACGCCGGTGGAGAAGCTCGCGTTCCGCGAACTCGCGCGCCGCCTCGGCGATGGATTGAAGCAACCGCAAAAGGCGGAGGACGACAGCGCACCGCAGGCTTCGCCTGTCGCCGCGCAGGCTGCCTCACATGCCCCCGCGCCCATCGCGCCGGCGGAACGTCCCGCGCGCTCGCGCTCGGAAGCGCCGATCCTCGACCGGCTGCCGTTCGGCATTCTCGTCTATCGGCTCAACGAACTGCTCTACGCCAACAAGGCGTTCCTCGACTGGACCGGTTACGCCGGGCTGCATGACCTGGTGCAGGCCGGCGGTCTCGATACGCTGTTTATCGACACCAGCGACACGACATCGGCGCAGAATGGCACGCCGCTGACCATCAGCACGCAGGACGGCGACCACAAGCCGGTGGACGGGCGGCTGTTCTCGACCACCTGGAATGACGAAAGCGCGCTGGTGCTGATGCTCAACACCGCCATGCCGGCGCAGACGACCGCGGCGCCCGATCCGCGTCACGAACAACGCCTAGCGGAAACCGAGCAGGCGCTGGTGAGAGCGCAGACCGGCGTGCGCGATCTCGAAGCGATCCTCGACACCGCCACCGACGGCGTCGTTCTGATCGATCGCGACGGCCGCGTACTCTCCGCCAATCGCAGCGCCGAGGCACTATTCGGCTACGACAACGCAGACGTGCAGTCGTTCCTGTTCGGCGATCTGTTCGCGCCGGAAAGCCGGCGCGCCGCGCTCGACTATCTCGACCGGCTGTCGCACGCGGGCGCCACCGTGCTGATCAACGAAGGCCGCGAGGTGATCGGCCGCGTCCGTCAGGGCGGCCTCATTCCGCTGTTCATGACTCTCGGCCGCGTCGGCGACAGCGGCGAGAAATTCTGCGCCGTGTTCCGCGACGTCACGGTCTGGAAGAAAACCGAAGAAGACCTGATGACGGCGAAGCGCCTCGCCGAGAAAACGTCGGCGGCGAAGTCGGAATTCCTCGCCAAGGTGAGCCACGACATCCGCTCGCCGCTCAACACTATCATCGGCTTCTCCGAGGTGATGATCGACGAGCGCTTCGGCGCCATCGGCAACGAGCGCTATCGCGATTATCTCAAGGACATCCACGCCGCCGGCGAGCACCTGATCACGCTGCTCAACGATCTGCTCGATCTGTCGAAGATCGAGACCGGCAAGCTCGATCTCTCCTTCGCCAGTCTCGGCCTCAACGACCTCGTGCAGCAATGCGTGGCGATGCTGCAGGGGCAGGCCAATCGCGGCCGCATCATCATCCGCACCGCGCTCGCCGATACGCTGCCGCAGGTGGTCGCCGACGCACGCTCGGTGCGGCAGATCATCCTCAACCTCCTCTCCAACTCGCTGAAACTGACCGGGGCCGGAGGCCAGGTGATCGTCTCGACCGCGCTGACCGACCGGGGCGATGTGGCGCTGCGCGTCCGCGACACCGGCACCGGCATGAGCGAGGCGGAACTGGCGCAGGCGCTCGAACCGTTCCGCGAACTCGCCACCACGCCCCGCTGGGGCGCGAGCGGCACGGGACTCGGCCTGCCCATCACCAAGGCGCTGGCCGAGGCGAACCACGCCGACTTCCACATCTCCAGCAGCAACGGCAGCGGCACGCTGGCCGAAGTGGTATTCCCGGCGCCCCGCCTGCTCGCCGAATAAGCGCCCTTTACCGCTTCCCCGCGAACGGCCATCCTCGACCGGCGGCCGTAACCGCGCCGGAGGCGTGCATGATCGGATCGTTTCTCTCTCGCCTGTCGCGGCGAAGCGGATTTGCCGTCGTCACGGCGTTTGCCCTGATCGCCATCGTGCCCGCACGCGCGGCCGAGCGTGTCGACCTACTGCTGGTGCTCGCCTCCGACGTGTCGCGCAGCGTCGATTACGCCAAATTCCAGTTGCAGCGCGAAGGCTATGCCGCCGCCATCACCGACGACCGCGTGCTGAACGCGATCCGCTCCGGCCCGCTGCAGCGCATCGCCGTCGCCTTTGTCGAATGGTCCGGCGCTACCGCGCAGAAAGTGGTGATCGACTGGACCCTGATCGACGGGAAAGCCTCGGCGCAGAAATTCGCCGATCAGATGATCGAGCTGCCGCGGTCGTTCGCCGACCGCACCGCCATCGGCGCCGGCATCGACTTCGCGCTGGCGCAGATCGAGCGCGCGCCGTTCGAGAGCGGCCGTCGCACCATCGACGTATCCGGCGACGGCACCAGCAATGCCGGCACGCCGGTCGATGAAGCCCGCGACCGCGCGCTCGCCAAGGGCGTGACCATCAACGGTCTGGTCATCCTCAGCGATCGCCCGCTCGCCTGGAATCCGGAGCACACCAATCCGCCCGGCGGCCTCGACAAATACTACCGCGATCATGTGATCGGCGGTCCCGGCGCGTTCGTGATGGTGGCGGAAAACTTCGCCTCGTTCCGGCAGGCGATCATCGGCAAGCTGATCGCCGAGATTGCCATGCTCGACCTCGACAAGGACCGGTCGCGCGACTGAGGCGCTTTGCCGCAACAAACGTCGTATCCGCGATCCGATTGCCGCCGCTGGCGAAACGGACGCGTTTCGAGCGATTCCAAACTAGCGAACCCGATAATCGCTGTTAAGCCATTGAAAACAGCAGAGAAGTCGTGGAACGAAGGCGCATGTCCGCGCACCCTGTCACAGGATGATCGTCATGGTCGCTTCGTTCACTCGCCCGCTTCTCGCCGCCGCGCTGATCGCGCTGCCCGCCGCCGCGCAAACCCCAGCCTTTGCTGCCGGCGAGGTCAACGTCTACACCTATCGCGAGACCAAGCTGATCAAGCCGCTGTTCGACGCCTTCACCAAAGACACCGGCATCAACGTCAACGTCATTTCCGCAAGTTCGGGTCTCGAGCAACGCATCAAGGCCGAGGGCGCGAACAGCCCGGCCGACGTGCTGCTCACTGTCGATATCGGCCGGCTCGAAGACGCGGTGAAGGCCGGCATCACCCAGCCGATCGCCTCGCCCGCGCTCGACAAGGTCGTGCCGGCGCAATACCGCGACCCGGAGGGCCACTGGTACGGCATCTCGATGCGCGCGCGCGTGTTCTATGTGTCGAAGGAGCGCGTGAGGGACGAGGCGCTGACCTATGACGAGCTCGCCGACCCGAAGTGGAAGGGCAAGATCTGCGTCCGCTCCGGCCAGCACATCTACAACAACGCGCTGATCGCCGCTTACATCGCTCACTATGGCGAGGCCAAAACAGAAGAGTGGCTGCGCGGCGTGAAAGCCAACCTCGCGCAGAAGCCGTCCGGCGGCGACCGCGAGCAGGCGCGCGACGTCGCGGCCGGCAAGTGCGACATCGGCATCGGCAACACCTATTACTGGGCGCTGATGCACGACAAGGACCCGTCGAAGAAGGAATGGGCCGACGCGACGCGCGTCGTGCTGCCGACCTTCAAGGACAACGGCGGCACCCATGTGAACCTGTCCGGCGTCGTGCTGGTCAAGACCGCGCCGAACAAGGCCAATGGCCAGAAGCTGATCGAATGGCTCGCCGGCGAAACCGCCCAGCACATCTACGCCGACACCAACTACGAATATCCGATGCATCCGCAGGTCGCGGTCAACCCGACCATAAAGGGCTACGGCACACTGAAGGCCGATCCGACCCCGATGGCGAAGATCGCCGACTTCAAGAAGGCCGCCGCCAATCTGGTCGACAAGGTCGGCTTCGACAATTGAGCGCAACGACGGCACAGTTCAACGGCCCCGCATCGCGCGGGGCCGTTCGGTTTTGGCGCGGCGCGACGCATGCGCCGGCGACGATGTTCGCGCTCGCCGCCGCGGCGCTCACGGGCGCACCGCTGATCAGCCTGATCGTCCTCGCCGTGCGCGGCGAGACCGACCTGTGGCCGCATCTCGCCGCCTATGTGATCCCGCAGGCGATCGGGCAGACCGCGATCCTCGTCGCCGGCGTGTCTCTCATCGCCGGCGTGATCGGCGCGGCGACGGCGTGGCTGGTCACGACGTTCGAGTTTCCCGGCCGCCGCGCGCTGACCTGGCTGCTGCCGCTGCCGCTGGCGATCCCGACCTATCTTGCCGCTTACATCTACGTGGATCTGTTCGAGGTGAGCGGACCGCTGCAAAGCGTCGTGCGCGCGCTCGGCGGCTATGCGCGGCCGCAGGACTACTGGTTTCCGTCGATCCGTTCGCTCGGCGGCGCGATCTTCATCTTCGGTATCGTGCTCTACCCTTACGTCTACTTCGCGGCGCGGGCGATGCTGCAGACGCAGCCCGCCTCCTTCGCCGAAGCCGCGCGCATGCTCGGCGCGCGGCCGCTCGCGCTGCTGCGCTACGTCACGCTGCCGCTGGCGCGGCCGGCGCTCGCCGTTGGCCTCGCGCTGGTCGCGCTGGAGACGCTGAACGATATCGGCGCCAGCGAATATCTCGGCGTGCAGACGCTGACGCTGTCGGTGTTCACCACCTGGCTGAACCGCTCGAGCCTGCCCGGTGCGGCGCAGATCGCGCTCGTCATGCTGGTCGTCGTCGTCGCGCTGCTCGCTCTGGAGCGATACGGACGGCGGCGCAACGCCTATGCCGGCACCAGCGCCGACCTGCCGCCGCCGCGGCCGCGGCTCGCCGGAGCGCGCGCCATCGCCGCGCTCGCGATCTGCCTCGCGCCGGTGACGCTCGGCTTCCTGCTGCCGGGCGGCTATCTGCTGCGCGAAACGCTTGCGCGCGGCCTGGTCAACGGTTTCGATCCCGATCTGACGCGGCACGCGCTGACCACGATCGCTCTGGCGCTCGCGGCCACGCTGACGGTGCTGACGCTGGCCACCGGCGCGGTGCTGCTGGTGCGCGCCGCACCGCATCCGCTGCTGCGCGCGGCGGTCGCCCTCGGCGCGCTCGGCTATGCCATCCCGGGCACCGTGCTGGCGCTCGGCCTGCTGCCGCCGGTCGGCGCGCTGGACGCTGCCTTCGCGACAATCCGCCACGCGCTCGGCGCGACGGGCAGCAGCCAGATCCTGATCGGCTCCGGCGCGGCGCTGGTGCTGGCCTACGCCGCCCGGTTCCTCGCCATCGGCACCGGCTTCGTCCAGGCCGGGTTGACGCGGGTCTCGGCCGACAGCGACGATGCGGCGCGGCTCCTCGGCGCGCGGCCATGGACGCTCGCGCGCACCGTCCACCTGCCGCTGATCCGCCCGGCGCTCGCCGGCGCGGGCCTGCTGGTGTTCGTCGACTGTCTCAAGGAACTGCCGGCTTCGCTGATGCTGCGGCCGCTGAACGTCGAAACGCTGTCGACCTATATCTACCAGTTCGCGGCCCGCGGCAGCTTCGAGGACGGCGCGCTCGCGGCGCTGCTGATCGTCGCCGCCGGCATCCTTCCGGTGATCCAGATCGTGCGCCAAACCGACGCCGCCACCGGCCCATTGCCCACAACCGACCCGCCGTAAATTCTGCGTATAACGCGGCCTTGAAAGCGTCACAGACGCGCGCCACAGGTTTCCGCGCGCGGGGCCGCCGGCATATAGTCAATGCCCTTCCCGCCCGACCTATCGGATCGCCAACCTTCGGGTTGCCAACCTTCGGATTGCAATGGCCGCTGTCGGCTTCAAACGTCTCGGTCTCGTTCTGGCCGCGCTGGTGCTGCTGCTGGTCGGCATTGTTGCGGCCGCGCCGCTGATGATCTCGCCGGATGCGGTCCGCGAAGCGGTGCAGGACGAGGTCCGCGCGCTGACCGGACTTGATCCGACGCTCACAGGCGACGCGACGGTGTCGCTGTTTCCGCGCAGCTTTATCAGCTTCCGCGACGTCAGCCTCGGCGATGCCGGCGCCGGCGACGGCCCGACCCTGACGGCGGATCGCCTCAGCGCCGGACTGCGGGTGCTACCGCTGCTGCTCGGCCGCGTCGAGATTGCCGACGTGACGCTGGAAGCGCCGAGGATCCGCGTTGATCTCACCGGCGACGGGCGCAGCAACTGGTCGCCGCTGATCGCCAAGCTCATTCCCGGCAAGAAGCCGTCGCGACTCGCCGCTTTTTCCGAAATCCGCATCGAGCGCGGCACGATCACCATCAGCGATCGCGCGCGCAATCTCAGCGAGACGCTGACCAACGTCGAACTGTCGCTGGCGTGGCCGTCTATCTCCAAGAGCTTCGGCGCCACCGGCCGCGTCACCTGGCGCGGCGAACCACTCGACATCAGCGCCACACTCGGCGACTTCGCCGCGGCGCTGACCGGCACGCGCTCCAGCCTGAAGATGCGCGTCTCCGGCAAGCCGATCAAAGCCGCCTTCGACGGCGCGTTCAGCGCGCAGCCGACGCTCAAGCTCGAAGGCACGATCGCCGCCGACGGCGCATCGCTTCGCAAGGTGATCGCCTGGAGCGGCCAGCGCCAACCGCCCGGCGGCGGCTTCGGCCACTTCGCCCTGAAAGCCCAGACCAACATCGTCGGCGGCACGGCGGCCCTGACCGGCGTGAATGTCGAACTCGACGGCAATGTCGCCGAAGGCGTGCTGACGCTCTCGACCGATCAGCGAAGCACGCTGCAGGGCACGCTCGCCGCCGACAAGATCGATCTCACGCCGTATCTCTCGTCGATGAAGCTGCTCGCCGGCAATCGCCGCGCCTGGGACGCGGAGCCGATCGACATCTCCGGCCTCACCGGCCTCGACGTCGATCTGCGGCTGTCGGCGGCCAAGGTGGCGTTGACCTCGACCACCCTCGACCGCACCGCGCTTGCCGCCAATCTGCGCAATGGCCATCTGATCGTTACCGTCGGCGAGTCGCAGGGCTTTGGCGGCACCATCACCGGCACCTTCACCATCGCCAATGCCCCAACCGGCGTCGATGTAAAGACGCAACTGCAGTTGCAGTCGGTCAATCTCGACAGTTGCTTGACCGAACTGATTGGCTTCAAGCGGCTGGAAGGCACCGGCAACATCACCCTGGCGCTGGAAGGGTCCGGCGCCACCGTCCTCGACATCACCCGCACGCTCAACGGCGCGGCGACGCTGACGGCGCGGCGCGGCGCCATCACCGGACTCAATGTCGAGCAGTTGCTGCGCCGGCTGGAGCGCCGGCCGCTGTCGGGCGGCGGCGACTTCCGCAGCGGGCAGACGCCCTATGAGCGGCTCTCACTGCAGCTCAAAGTCGTCAGCGGCACGATCCATGTCGAGGACGTGGACATCGCCGGCTCGGCGGTGAAGCTGGCGCTGGCCGGCACCGCCTCGATCCCCGAGCGCGAATTCGATCTCAAGGGCACCGCCGCGCTGGTGAACGCCACCGGCGTCGCCGCGTTCGAACTGCCGTTCGTGATGCAAGGGCCGTGGGCCGATCCGCTGCTGCTGCCCGATCCGCGCAGCCTGATCCGCCGTTCCGGCGCGGCCGCGCCGCTGCTCGACGCGGTGCGCAGCCGCAACGACGGCGCGATCCGCAACGCCATCGAACGGCTGACCGGCGCGCAGCGCCCGACTGCTGCCGCGCCCGACGTCGCGCCGGTGAGCGCCCCGGCGAATTAGCTCCCAACTCCACCTCTCCTGAGGAGGCCGAGCTCCCACCACGTCATGGGCCGGACTTGTTGCGGCCATCTACGTCTTTGAGATTGAGACCAAAGAAAGCAAGACGTGGAAGCGCGGGACATCAGGGCGTTTACGCCCGTCTTCGACGGGCTATGCCCGCGCATGACGGCGGAGAGAGTAGAGCTACAGCGGCGCGCCGGCCGCGCGCTGACGGCGCAGCGCATTGCGCTTGCCGATCAGCGACACCGCCGTCAGGCCGACCGCCACCGTCGCGATCATCAGCGTGCAGATCGCATTGATCTCCGGCTTCACGCCGAGACGCACCTCCGAATAGATGCGGATCGGCAGCGTCGTCGCGCCGGGACCGGTGGTGAAGCTCGCGATCACCAGATCGTCGATCGACAAGGTGAAAGCGAGCATCCAGCCGGCGGCGATGGCCGGAAAGATCAGCGGCAGCGTCACCAGGAAGAACGTCCGGCCCGGCGTGGCGCCGAGGTCCTGCGCCGCTTCCGCCAGACTCCGGTCGAAGGTGGCAAGGCGCGACTGCACCACCACCGTGACGAAGCACATGGTCAGCGTCGTATGCGCGACGGTCACCGTCCAGAACCCGCGATCGACGTCGAGCGCGACGAACAGCAGCAGCAGCGACAGCCCGGTGATCACTTCCGGCATCACCAGCGGCGCATAGACCATGCCGGCGAACAGCGTGCGGCCGGTGAATCGCCGCCGCCCCGTGAGCGCCAGCGCCGCCATGGTGCCGAGCACCGTCGCCGCGGTCGCCGAGACGAGCGCGATGCGCAAGGTCGTCCACGCGGCGGCGAGCATCGCGCTGTCGTCGAGCAGCGCCGCGTACCAGCGCAGCGACCAGCCGCCCCACACCGTCACCAGCCGCGAGGCGTTGAACGAATAGACGATCAGGATCGCGATCGGCAGATAGAGGAACGCAAGCCCAAGCGTCAGCGACACCATGTTGAACGACGAGAAGCGGCGCGTCATCGGCGCGCTCCGTCGAGTTCGCGCTGCTGCAGCCGCTCGTAGATCATCAGCGGCACCACCAGCACCAGCAGCAACGCGACCGCCAGCGCGGACGCGAGCGGCCAGTCCTTGTTGCCGAAGAATTCGGTCCACAGCGTCTGGCCGATCATCAGGCTTTCCGAACTGCCGAGCAGATCGGGAATGACGAACTCGCCGACGACGGGGATGAAGCACAGCAGGCAGCCGGCGAACACGCCGCGCATGGCGAGCGGCACCGTGACCAGCCAGAATGCGCGCCAGCGCGGGCAGCCGAGATCGGCGGCAGCTTCCAGGAGGCTCTCGTCCTGCTTCTCCAGCGCCGCATAGAGCGGCAGCACCATGAACGGCAGATAGGAATAGACCACGCCGATATAGATCGCGGTGTCGCTGGCGAGCCAGGCCGCCGGCTGCGATATCAAGCCGAGCGCCATCAGCACATCGTTCAACAGGCCGTCGCGCTGCAGGATGTTGATCCACGCATAGATGCGGATCAGGAACGAGGTCCAGAACGGCAGGATGATCAGCAGCACCAGCACCGGCTGAATGCGGCGCGGCGCGCGCGCCATCGCATACGCCATCGGAAAGCCGAGCGCGAGCAGCATCAGCGTCGACAAGGCCGCGACCTGCACGCTCTTGAGATAGGACAGGAGATAGAGCGTGTCCGACGCCAGCAGACGATAGGTTTCCAGCGTCAGCGCAGCGGCGAAATCATAAAGGCCGCCGACGCCCTGCGACCAGTCGAGCACCGGCAGATAGGGCGGCTGGGCGATCACCGTCTCCGACACGCTGATGCGCAGGACGATGGCGAAGGGAACGAGGAAGAACGCCAGCAGCCACAGATACGGCACCGCCACGGTGAGGCGCGCGCCGCCCTGCTTGTCGCCGGCCGTGCTCACGGCGCAAGCACCAGACCGGCATCGGCCGGCCACGACAGCGTCACCGCATCGTTCAGGCCGATCGCCGGGCCGCCGGCGCGGATTGCATTGGCGACCGCCGCCTTCATCGACAGGCCGCCGGCGACCGCCACCTTGTAGAGCGACTTGTCGCCACGATAGCCGACCTCGCTCACCGTGCCGGCGATGCTGTTGTCGCCGGCGGATGTGAGCGAAATCTTTTCCGGGCGCACCGCGAGCACGGCGGCATCCCCCGGCTTCAGTGCCGGCGGCACCGGCGCGCGCAACAGGCCGAGCGCGTCGGTGGCGACGCCGGAGCCGTCCGCCGCAATGCGGCCCTGGATGATGTTGATGTCGCCGATGAACTGCGCCGCCCAGCGCGTGCGCGGTTGCTCGTAGATGTCCGCCGGCGCACCGGTCTGGACGATATGGCCCTTGTCCATCAGCGCGATGCGATCGGCCATCACCATCGCCTCTTCCTGATCGTGGGTGACGATCACGAAGGTGAGGCCGAGGCGTCGGCGCAGCTCCATCAGCTCGAACTGGGTTTCCTCGCGCAGCTTGCGGTCGAGCGCCGCCATCGGCTCGTCGAGCAGCAGCACGCGCGGCCGCTTGGCGAGAGAGCGCGCCAGCGCCACGCGCTGCCGCTGTCCGCCGGACAATTGGTCTGGCTTGCGCTCGCCGAGCCCGGTGAGCCGCGCCAGCGCCAGCATCTCGGCGACGCGCGTCTCGATCTCCCCACGCGGCAGGCCCTCACGTTTGAGGCCGAAGGCGATGTTGTTGGCCACCGTGAGATGCGGGAACAGCGCGTAGCTCTGAAACATCATGTTGACCGGCCGCCGATAGGGCGGCACGGCGGAGATGTCCTGACCATCGAGCAGCACGCGGCCCGTATCCGGCGTCTCGAAGCCGGCCAGCATGCGCAGCAGCGTGGTCTTGCCGCAGCCGGACGGCCCCAGCAGCGCGACGAATTCGTTGGTGTGGATATCGAGCGACAGATTGTCGACCGCCGCGACCGCGCCGAACCGGCGGCTGACGCCGTCGAACCGCACCAGCGGAGAACGCTCCGCTTGCGGCGCCGCCCCTGCGGCGTCCGTCCTGCTTGCTTCCATCGGCCCGCGTCCCCTCGCCGGCATGCGTTAAATCGCACGCCTCAATAGGACAAATGGTCGGGAAAGCGAAGCCGCGCGTCAGCCGGCCTCGGCGATGTCCTCAGGCAGTTTGCCCGGCAGCCGCGGCGTCGGGCCATAATAGTCGCCGATCTGCACGCTGGCGCGGGGATTGGCGACGATGGATAGCAGCCGCTGATGCAGCGCCTTCAGCGACACCGGCTTGCACAGGAACTCGTTGATGCCGAGCCGCGCTGCCTCCATCACCCGCCACCGCTCGCGATAGCCGGTGAGCATGATGATCGGCAGGTCGGGCGTCGGAAACACGCCGGGCGAGCGGACGATCCGCACGAATTCCGGCCCGTTCAGCAGCGGCATTTCCCAGTCGAGGACGACGACGTCGGGCGACAGCGTGCGCACCAGTTCGAGCCCGGCGATGCCATCCTCGGCCTCGTGCAGGCTTTTCACGCCGATATTGAGCAGCAGCCCGCGGACGATCTTGCGCATATACGCATTGTCGTCGACGATCAGCACATTGAGCTGCTGGATCAGGAATTCGGCGTGTTTGACGGGCAACATGACGCACACAAATGACGGGGCCGGCGGCCGGGCAGGATCATTGTCCCGGAAACCTCACCGGCGCGTTAATTACAAAGCGTTTTCAAGCGAAGCGCGTACCGGCTCGCGTGAAGAAGACGCGCCAATTCAAACCTCTTAATTCAACAAGACCAATTCTCTGTAACCGCCGTCGCCGACAGCCATGTCAGCGAGCTTGCGCGGCGCCGGGCCGTAATAATTGCCATGCTGGATCACCGGACGCGGATGCAGCACCACCGCCTTGATGCGGTCGAGCAGACCCTTCGACGAGACCGGCTTGAGCAGGAATTCGTTGACGCCGATCTTGACCGCCTCGATCACCCGCGAGCGTTCGCCGTGACCGGTCAGCATGATGATCGGCACGTCCGGATAAGGGAATGTCTTCGGGGAACGCACCAGCCGGACGAAGCCGCAGCCGTCGAGGCCGGGCATCTCCCAGTCGACGATCACCAGATGCGGCGCGTTGATCCGGATCATTTCAAGGCCGGCGACGCCGTCGGCCGCTTCGCTGATGTGGCGCACGCCGATGCTGATCAGCAGCGTGCGCACGACTTTGCGCATGTAATGTTCGTCGTCGATGACCAGCACCTTCAACGCTTCCAGCCGCGCCGCGAGGTCGCGATCGGTCACCGGTTTTGAGATGGCTGTTTCGATCATGATCCTGATTGGATCATAATCCCGAAACAATTGCGTAAAATGGCCGCGAATAATTATCGAGAGGCCGTTAACCGGTTGGAAACGACTATGCCGCCCCTCAAGCAGAGGGCGGCGGCGGGGTCTGCGCCATGAACGCCGCCAGCGTCGTCGCCTGAATCTCGGACGTGGTGAGACCGCATTTGGTCCGCCGCCACAGCACATCCTCGGCGGTCTGCGCCCATTCCTCGCGCATCAGGTAGCGCACTTCCGCGCCGGTCAGATCGCCGGTGAACACCGGGCCGAGATCGTCCATGGACACGGCGTTGCCGAGGATCATTTCGGTGCGCAGGCCGTAGGCATGCACCAGCCGCCGCGCCAGCGTCTCGGGCACGAACGGCCAGCGTTCGCGCAGGCCCGCCAACACCTCGTCGATCTTGTCGAAACCAAAGTCGCCGCCGGGCAGCGCCGCGCTCGCGGTCCACGGCGCCGTCACCGGCAGCACCGACGACAGCCGCGACAACGCCTCTTCGGCGAGCCTTCGGAACGTGGTGATCTTGCCGCCATAGACGGTGAGCAGCGGCGCCTTCTTGCGCTCGCGGTCGAGCACCAGCGCGTAATCGCGCGTCACGTCTTCCGGCTTGCCGTGACCGTCGTCCTGCAGCGAGCGGATGCCGGCATAGCGCCACAGGATTTCGTCGGTCGACACCACATCGCGGAAATAGACATTCACCGCGCGGCACAGGTAAGCAACCTCGTCCGGCGTCGGCGCCGGCGTGTTGACGTCGCCGACGAACGGGCGGTCGGTGGTGCCGATCAGGGTGAAGTCCGCGCCGAACGGCAGCGCGAACACGATGCGCTTGTCATCGGTCTGGAAGAAATAGCCGCTGTCATGGGCGAAGCGCCCGCGCACGACGATGTGGCTGCCCTGCACGAGCCGCATCGGCTTTGGCAGCGGCACCCGCAGGATGATGTCGGCCACCTGCTGCGCCCACGGACCGGCGGCGTTGACCAGCACCCGCGCGGTCGCCGCCTGGCGGCGGCCGCGATTGTTGAGCACTAGCTTCCATTCGTCGGTACCGCGTTCGGCCAGTGTCAACCGCGTGCGCGGTCGCACCGACGCGCCGCGATCGGCGGCGTCGCGCGCAGCCAGCACGACGAGCCGCGCGTCATCGACCGCGCAATCGGAATATTCGAACGCATAGCGATAGCTGCGCTTGAGCGGCGCGCCGGCCGGATGATGCGTCAGGTCGATGGTCTTGGTCGGCGGCAGCAGCTTGTGCGCGCCGAGATAATCGTAAAGGAACAGGCCCGCACGCAGCAGCAGCGGCGAACGCGGCCCCGGCGACGGCGGCAGCACGAAACGCATCGGCCGCACCAGATGCGGCGCGGTGCGCAGCAGCACCTCGCGCTCCGACAGCGCTTCGCGCACCAGCCGGAACGCGCCCTGTTCGAGATAGCGCAGGCCGCCATGGATCAGCTTTGACGAGGCCGAGGATGTGCCGGAGGCCAGATCGTTCTGCTCGACCAGCAGCACTTTGAGGCCGCGCCCGGCCGCGTCGCGCGCGATGCCGGCGCCGTTGATGCCGCCGCCGACAATGGCCAGATCGAAATCGGGCATCCCTGAGCCTGTTCCGGAGCCTCTCACGGGAGGCAACGATTCGCGCCTGCTGATTCGCACCGTTGATTCGCGCGGCGCTCACAATGCGTTCGCGGTCGCCGCTCTTCAAGCCAGGCCTTTCACGTCCCTGCGATCGGCTTTTTGACGGCCTTGAAACATGCGCTGTTGGCCTTATCTCGCAGAAGGGGCTAGATTATTGCGTTTCCTGCCGTTCGGATTGCGATGCCCTCTCCCCGTCTCCTTGTCATCGAAGGCAATTCCCCTGAAACGCTCGGTGAGCATGTCGCCGTCGGCGGCACACCGGCGCATCAGGGCTATTCCAACCTGCTGCGCGAATTGATGCCCGGCGCGGTGGTCGACACCTGCCAACCGGGCGATCCGAACGCGCAACTGCCGGACGGACAGGCGCTGGAAGGCTATGACGGCGTGGCGATCACCGGATCGTCGCTCCACGTTTACGACACGACGCCGGAAGTCACCCGCCAGATCGAACTGGTGCGCGAGGTGCTCAAGGCCAAGACTCCCGTGTTCGGTTCGTGCTGGGGCTTGCAGGTGCTCACCGTCGCCGCCGGTGGCTCGGTCCGCCGCAATCCGAAAGGCCGCGAGCTCGGCTTCGGCCGCAGCATCCGCCTCACCGATGCCGGCCGCCGCCATCCGATGTACGCCGACAAGCCGGGCGTGTTCAACGCGCCGACCGTGCATCTCGACGAGGTCGAAACCCTGGCGCCGGGACAAACGGTGCTTGCCTGCAACGACGTCAGCGAGGTGCAGAGCGCCGAGATCAAGATCAACGGCGCCACGGCCTGGGGCGTCCAGTATCATCCCGAATATCCGTTGTCCGAACTGGCGGTGATCGTGCGCCGCATCGGCGGACGGTTGATCAGGGAAAACTTCTTCACCGACGTGGCCGACATCGAGGACTTCGCACAAGAACTGGAAACGCTCGACAAGCATCCCGACACCAAGCGCCTCGCCTGGCGCCACGGCATCGGCCGCAACGTGCTCGACCGGCCGATGCGCACCGCAGAGGTGCGCAACTGGATCGAATTCCAGGTGCTGCCGATGCGCGTCAAGCGCGGGCGTCACTAAACCCGAAAGGCAAGGCGATGCACGATTTCAGCGGCCGCACCGTCATCGTCACCGGCGGCACCGGCGCACTCGGCAACGCCGTGGTCGCGAAGCTCATCGCCGCCGGCGCGCATTGCCGCGTGCCGTATCGCGACGCCAGGGATGCCGAACGGCATCCGCTGCGCGGCAATCCGAAGCTGACGCTGGTGGAAACCGGCAATCTCGCCGACGAAGCCGTGGTCACACGGCTTTATCAGGGCGTGTCGCCGCTCTGGGCGTCGATCCATATCGCCGGCGGGTTCGCGGCCGGCAAGGTCGCCGACACCGATCGCGCCGCGCTGCAAGCGCAACTCGACGGCAATCTCGTCTCCTGCTTCCTGTGCTGCCGCGCCGCCATCGCGGCGATGCGAAACGGCGGCCGCATTGTCAATGTCGCCGCGCGTCCGGCGCTGGAATGGCGCACCGGCGCTGGAATGACGGCCTATGCGATCAGCAAGGCAGCCGTCGCCGCGCTGACCGTGGCGATGGCGCAGGAAACGGCGGGCGACGGCATTCTCGTCAACGCGGTCGCGCCCTCGACCATGGATACGCCGGCCAACCGCAAGGCGATGCCGAACGCGGATTATGCCGCCTGGCCGTCCGTCGATGACGTCGCCGCGACGATCCTGTTTCTCGCCTCGGCGGACAACACGGTGACGCGCGGCGCGATCGTGCCGGTGTATGGGAAGAGTTGAAGAAAGCCTCATGGTGAGGAGCCGCGCCGGAGCGCATGGCGCGAGGGCGGGGCGTCTCGAACCATAAGGCGGTGGCATCGCGGCCGCCGCATCCTTCGAGACGCGGGCCATGCCCACTCCTCAGGATCAGCGGAGCAACACTCTCTCCACGTCATGGCCGGGCTTGTCCTGGCCATCCACGTCTTTGGTGACTCAAAAAGAAAGTAAGTCTTGGATGCCCGGCACAAGGCCGGGCATGACGACGGACAGAGCGTGAATTAAAGCCCCGTCCTCACCCGCCGACCGGCACCAGCTCAAGCTGCGGACGCAGGACGCGCGACACCTGGTTCGACGCCGCGACCGGGCCGCCGGCCACGTAGTTCTCGTGGTTCTTCTCGATCTCGTCGAGATCGTAGAGATAGTTGACCATCAGCCCGTAGGACTGCGCCAACCCCTTCTCCGACACGTCGCCGAGCCAGTCGATCTGCTCGAGCCGCGCGCCGTTGCCGAGATGGAACCGCGCCACCGCATCGACCGGACCGCCGCGCTTGCTGCGCGCACGCAGGAAATAATAGGCGGCGGCGCGCAACAGCGGCTCCTTCACCGGATCGCGATGCTTGGGCACCTGATACCAGCCGTGCACGTCGAGATGCTTGAGCGCGTCGCGGTCCTCGGCCGAGAGGATGCGCGAATTCTCGTCGGCGCGCTCGGCGTCGAGCCATTTGCGGAAGTTCGGTACCGGCGACAGCGTGACGAAGGTCGAGAGCTTCGGGAATTCGCGGCAGATCTCCTCGACCACCTGCTTGATCAGGAACGAACCGAACGACACGCCGGCGAGTCCCTTCTGGCAGTTGGAGATCGAATAGAACACCGCCGTGTTGGTCTTCGCCGGATCGAGCGGCTCGCGCTTGCCGAGCAGGATCGGCGCGATCGCGTCGGGAATGCCGCGCGTCAGCGCGACCTCGACGAAGATCAGCGGCTCGTCCACCAGCGCTGGATGGAAGAAGGCGTAGCAACGCCGGTCCGGCGGATCGATACGGCGGCGGAGATCGTCGAAGCCGCGAATCTCGTGCACTGCCTCGTAGCGGATGATCTTTTCCAGGATCAGCGCCGGCGTGCCCCAGTCGATATGGCGCAGCACCAGGAAGCCGCGATTGAACCACGACGCGAACAGATGCACGAAGTCGCGGTCCACCGCCTTGAGGTCGTCGCGGCGCGGCAGCACGTCGATGAGTTGCGCGCGCATATGCACCAGCGCCTGGGTGCCGCCCGGCGCGAGATTGAGCCGGCGCAGCAGTTCCTGCCGGCGCGGCTCGGCCGCGCGCTGCAGGTCGGCCGCCGTGCGGTCGGATGGCGTCTCCTGCCACGCCGCCACAGCCGCCTTCAGTTTGTCCTGATCCGGGCCGAATTTTTCCGCCAGCGCCTCGAAGAATGCGATGCGTGGGCCGGTGGTCAGTTCCGCGTAACGCTGCAGGATGTCGCGGGCGAGCGCCACGCCGGACGCCTCGCCGCGGGTCGACAGCAGGTCCTCGCACTCCCCGATCAGGTCCTGGGATCGGGCCTCACCGGTGCGGCGATCCCGGGCGCGGTCGATCAAGGCCCGGCCGCGATCGCCGATCGATTGAAGCAATTCGCCGAAAAAGGACGTGTTCATCGTGGTCCTATCGCTGGTCCCATAAGATAGTCAGGCAACCATGTGGCGATCTCGGGGAAGATCGACAAGATGACGATGCACAGGATCATCATCCCGACATAGGGGACCGATCCCCACAGAATCGTCCGGGTCGGAATATCCGGCGCGATTGCGTTGACGACAAACAGATTGAGGCCTACCGGCGGTGTAATCAGCCCGATTTCCATGTTGATGGTGACGATCACGCCGAACCAGACCGGATCGAACCCGGCTGCGGTAATGATGGGCAGCAGGATCGGCGCCGTCATCAGGATGATGCCGGCCGGAGGAATGAAACAGCCGCAGATCAGCAGGAAGATATTGATGAGCGCCATCAACACCCAGGGGTTGAATCCCGAGGCGGCGATCGACTCGGCCAACGTCTGGGTGATGTAAAGCGACGTCAGCATGTAACCGAACAGCACGGCCGTGGCGATGATCATCAGGATCATCACCGACTCGCGCGTGGTCGAGCGCAGGATTTCCCACCACTGCTTCGGATTCCACATCCGGTAGATAAAAACAGCCATCAGCACGCAAAGCGCCGCACCGACGCCCGCTGCTTCTGACGGCGTCGCGATGCCGCCGTAGAGCACATACATCACGCCGATGACGATCACGAGAAATGGAGCGATCTTCGGGATCGACTGGAATTTCTCCTTCCAGGAATAGCGGAAGTCCGGCGCATAGGCGCGAAAACCCTTGCGCCACATGTCGAACACCGCCCACGCCATAAACAGGGCCGTCAGCAGCAAGCCGGGCATGACGCCGGCCAGGAACAGGCGGCCGATCGAGGTTTCCGTGGCGATGCCGTATAGAATGAACGTGATCGACGGCGGGATCAGAATGCCGAGCGTGCCGCCGGCGCAGATCGAGCCGGTGGCGATCTCATCCGGATAGCCGCGCGCGCGCATTTCCGGAATCCCGAGCTTGCCGATGGCGGCGCAGGTTGCCGGTGAGGAGCCGGTCAGCGCCGCGAACAGTCCGCAAGCGCCGATATTGGAAATAACGAGGCCACCCGGCACACGATACAGCCAGCGGTCGAGCGCCGTATAGAGGTCGCGGCCCGCGGGCGAGGAGCCGATCGCCGCGCCCATCATGATGAACATTGGGATCGAAACGAGTGTGAAATCGTGCAGTCCGGAATAAAGCGTCTCGGCGGCGACCTGCAGCGAACCCACGCCCTGGAACAGGACGAGAAATCCGATACCGACCGCGCCCAGCGCGAATGCGACAGGAGCCCCGGTCAGAAACACCAGGATGGTTGCGACCAGAACAAGAAGACCTTGGGTGGTGGGGCTCATATCCCGGCCTCCTTCAAAGCAGCTTCATTGGGATCGCCGGTGATCCCAAACGGCGGCACGCGACCGGTCACAAGCTCAAGCAGTTCGACGATGTATTGGAGGGACAGTTGCGCGAAGCCGACCGGCATCGCCGCATAGGGAATCCATAGCCGTGCGCGCCACATGGAATCGGAGCGCCAGTTGTTGTCCCAAGCCTCATGCCAGAAATAGAAGGTGAGGATCGCCATGACCACGGCAAAGGCCAGCGAGATCAAAATCGCGATCAGCGCCAGCCACCAGCGGGCGCGCAAGCCGACATAAACGGGCACAACGTCAACATTGACGTGACCGCGCGTCATCAGGACGTATGGACCGCCGATGAATGTCGCAGCGACGATGCTGTAAGTCACGAAATCGGTCTGCCAGATCGTATTATCGTTCAGCATATAGCGGATGAAGACCATCTGACAGACGATCAGGACCGCGGTCGCTGTCAGCAGCGCGGCAAAAAAGCCACCCGCCAGCGACAGCGAGCGCACAAAGCGAATAAAATGGTTCATGACAGGCCCGGTACAAGCAAAATGCCGGCCGGATCGAGATCCGGCCGGCGGGAGATTTCGTCTTATTTCACCGCGAGCGCTTCGTCGATCAGCTTCTTGCCATCGGGAACCTCGTCGGCGAAACGCTTGTAGGAACTAGCCTGCGCGATCTTGACCCACGCATCGAACTCCGCCGACGTCAGCGTCACGACCTCGACGTTGTTCTTCTTGAACGCCTCGGCCATCTTCTCGTCGAGCTTGCGGGTTTCGGCGTGGAAGTATTCCTCGGACTTCTTGCTGGCCTTCATCAGGGCTTCCTGCTGCGGCTTGGTCAGCTTGTCGAAGCTCTTCTTCGACATCAGCACCGGCTCGTACATGAACCACAGTGCGTTGTCGCCCGGCGCGGTGATGCACTTCACCTGCTCATAGAGGCGGAACGAGACGAAGCTGCCGGTCGACGTGTCGGTCGCATCGGCGACGCCGGTCTGCAGCGCGTTATAGACTTCGTTCGACGGGATCGAAACGATCGACGCGCCGGCCTGCTGCCACATCGCGGCGAAGGTCGGGCCGGCGGAGCGGATCTTGAGACCCTTGATGTCGTCCGGCTTGCGGATACAGCCTTTCTTGGAGGCAACCGCGCCGGCCAGCCACGCATCGGCGAGCACGACAACGCCGGCCTTCTCGATCTTCGCCTTGATGTCCTTCATGAACGGCGAGTTGCTCATGCGCTGCGCGCGATCGTGGTTACGCACCAGACCCGGCATCAAGGTCGCGCTGAAGGCCCCGACCTTGCCGCTGGCGTAATCGAGCGGGAATGACGAAATGTCGAGCTGGCCGTTGACCATGGCGTTCCACTGATCGTTCGGCTTGAACAGCGATGCGCCGGGATAGACCTGAATGTCGAGCCCGACATTCGCGGCCTTCACCTCCCTGGCGATGATCTGCACCATCTCGTCGCGCGGATCGCCCTTGCCGCCGGGAAACTGATGCGACGCTTTCAGCGTGACCTGGGCCTGTGCTGAAGCCGCCATCGCCAGAACGGCAGCGCCGCCGGCCAGCAGAGAAATGATTGATCGCATGCGGGTCCTCTCCCTCGTTTCTTGTCTGTGAATGCGGCATGAAGCCACCTCGGGAGCAGACTGTAGCGGCCCAATGACACATCCGCCAAGTCCATAACAGCAGGTCCGTCAGGCCCTGCCGATAGTCGGATCGGCCACTCCGATTGCATCGCAACACAAACCATGTCCCGGCCGGAGCGCGGCTTGCGGTTGCCGCGCACCGGGGGCATAGCAGACGGGGAAAACCGAGCATTGAGCTTAAGGAGTACAAGATGGCCGGCCCGCTGAGTGGTGTGCGTGTTCTCGAACTGGCGCGGATTCTCGCCGGCCCCTGGGCCGGGCAGATTCTGGCCGACCTCGGCGCGGACGTGATCAAGGTGGAACGCAAGGGGCCGGGCGACGACACCCGCGCCTGGGGCCCTCCTTTCGTCGAAGGCGCAGACGGTAACCCGATCGGCTCCGCCTATTTCCATTGCGCCAACCGCGGCAAGCGCTCGATCGAGGTCGACTTCGACACCGAGGAAGGCAAGCGGATCATCCGCAAGCTGGCGCAGCAGTCCGATATCCTGATCGAGAACTTCAAGGTTGGCGGTCTCGCCAAGTTCGGCCTCGACTACAAGAGCCTCGCGGCCGACTGCCCGCGCCTGATCTATTGCTCGGTGACCGGCTTCGGCCAGACCGGCCCTTACGCCAAGCGCGCCGGCTACGACCTGATGGCGCAGGGTATGGCCGGACTGATGGACATCACCGGCATGCCGGACGGCCCGCCGGTCAAGGTCGGCGGCGCGGTGTCGGACATCTTCACCGGCGTCTATTCGACGGTCGGCATCCTCGCCGCGCTGACGCAGCGCGAGAAGACCGGCAAGGGCGCCTATATCGACACGGCGCTGGTCGACTCGACGGTCGGCATCCTTGCCAACCAGGCGCTGAACTATCTGGTGTCGGGCAAAATCCCGCACCGCCTCGGCAACGCGCACGCCAACATCGTGCCGTATCAGGAATTCCCGACCGCCGATGGCCATCTGATCATCGCCAGCGGCAATGACAGCCAGTTCCACAAGCTGTGTGGCGTGCTCGGCGCGCCGGAGATTTCCAACAATCCCGACTATCAGAACAATGTCGGCCGGCTGTCGAACCGCGACAAGATCATCCCCGAGCTCACCGCCTATACGAAGAAGATGAAGCGCGACGATCTGCTCGCCAAGCTCGAAGCGGTCGGTGTGCCGGCCGGTCCGATCAACAATATCGAGCAGGTGTTCAACGATCCGCAGGTGATCCATCGCGGCATGCGGATCGACATGCCGAGCAAGGCCGCGAAGGCCGGCACGATCCCCGGCGTGCGCACGCCGATCGTCATCGACGGCGTGCCGCAATCCTCCGGCCGGCCATCGCCGCTGCTCGGCGAGCACACCGCGGAAATCCTCAAGGAAATCGGCGAGGCGTAAGCCAAGCTGCGCTCGGGTATGACGAGCAATCTCTCTCTTCGTCATGGCCGGGCATAGCGCGCGAAGACGCGCGTAAACCCGCTGATGTCCCGGCCATCCACGTCTATGGCGCGACGGAAAGAAAATAAGCCGTGAATGCCCGCAATGAATGCGGGCACGACGGCGGCAAGAGCACGCGATTCCGAGGAGTGAGCTACCGGCTGGTGATGGCGCTGCGCAGCGCGATCGGATTGCCGATGCTTTTCATGCGGATGATGCTGCCTTCATCCGAGCCGGTGCCCATCACATTGATGGTGCCGTAGCCGAACAGTCGCCCGGCGATCGACTGCTCGACCTCCACCGACTGCACCTTGTCCATGTTCATCTCGACGGTGCGGCGGTTGATGAAGCCGACCTTGTAGATCACGCGCCGGTTGGTCACCGCGAATTCCGTGATCCAGCGCACGAACCAGGCATGCACGAAACTCGCCAGGAACAGCAGCAGCAACAGCGCGGCGGCGATCAGGCCGATCATCTGCTGTTCGGGAAAGAACGCTTCGGTCGCCGTCCACACCGCGCCGGCGAGGACGAGATACAGAAGCGAGCGCAGATAGATGGTCCAGTGCAGACGGCCCATGCGCAGGATCGTCTCTCCGGGCTGCAGGACCGAGGCGGCGTAGCTCATCTGGATTTTGTCTCGCAAGCGACTCAATGAGGCGCGCAATATGTCATGGCCCGCTTTCGCGGGCCATGACTGCAGTTCGTTTTACGACCGCGTTACGCGGCTTTCGCGGCAACAGCCTTACCGTTAAACGACAGGCCATCCTTGTTCGCCGACAGTGACACGGCCTCGCCGTCCTTGATCGTGCCGGCAAGGATCATCTCCGCCAGCGGATCCTGCACGTAGCGCTGGATCACGCGCTTCAGCGGCCGCGCGCCGTAGGCCGGATCCCAGCCCTTGTCGGCGAGCCAGTCGCGCGCCTTGGCGTCGAGCGTCACGTCGATCTTGCGATCGGCGAGGAGGTTGCGCAGCCGGCCCATCTGGATGTCGACGATCCGGCTGATCTCGCTCTTCTGCAAGCGATGGAACAGGATGATCTCGTCGACGCGGTTGAGGAACTCCGGACGGAACGCGGAGCGCACCACCGTCATCACCTGATCGCGCACCATGTCGGTGTCCTCGCCCTCCGGCTGGTTGACGAGGAAGTCGGCGCCGAGGTTCGACGTCATCACGATCAGCGTGTTGCGGAAGTCGACCGTACGGCCCTGCCCGTCGGTGAGTCGTCCGTCGTCGAGCACCTGCAACAGGACGTTGAACACGTCCGGATGCGCCTTCTCGATTTCGTCGAACAGGATCACCTGATAGGGCCGGCGCCGCACCGCTTCCGTGAGCGCACCGCCCTCGTCGTAACCGACATAGCCCGGAGGCGCGCCGATCAGACGGGCGACGGAGTGCTTCTCCATGTATTCGGACATGTCGATGCGCAGAAGCGCCTGCTCGTCGTCGAACAGGAATTCGGCGAGCGCCTTCGTCAGCTCTGTCTTGCCGACGCCGGTGGGCCCGAGGAACATGAACGAGCCGATCGGCCGGTTCGGGTCCTGCAGGCCGGCGCGCGCACGACGCACCGCGGTCGAGACCGCCTGCACCGCTTCACGCTGGCCGATCACGCGGCGCGCGATCTCCTCTTCCATGCGCAACAGCTTGGCGCGCTCGCCTTCGAGCATCTTGTCGACCGGCACGCCGGTCCAGCGCGACACGACCTGCGCGATCCGGTCTGGAGTGACGGTCTCCTCGACCATCGCACCGGACTTCTCGTTGGCCTCGATGTCCTTGAGCTTCTTCTCGAGGTCGGGAATGCGGCCATAGGCCAGCTCGCCCGCGCGCTGATACTCACCGCGGCGCTGCGCGTTGGCGAGTTCGGTGCGGAGCTGTTCCAGCTCGCTCTTGAGCTTCTGCGCGCTGCCGAGCTTTTCCTTTTCCGCCTTCCAGCGCGAGGTGATGTCGGCCGACTGCTTCTCCAGCGTCACGAGTTCGCCTTCGAGGTTTTTCAGCCGGTCCTTGGAGCCCGGATCGGTTTCCTTCTTCAGCGCCTCCTGCTCGATCTTGCGCCGCACGATCTCGCGGTCGATGGAATCGAGCTCTTCCGGCTTGCTATCGACCTGCATCTTCAGGCGCGCCGAGGCTTCATCGACCAGGTCGATGGCCTTGTCGGGCAGGAAGCGGTCTGTGATGTAGCGGTTCGACAGCGTCGCCGCCGCGACCAGCGCGGCGTCGGCGATGCGCACGCCGTGATGCATCTCGTACTTTTCCTTGAGGCCGCGCAGGATCGAGATCGTGTCCTCGACCGTCGGCTCGGAGACGAACACCGGCTGGAACCGCCGCGCCAAGGCAGCGTCCTTCTCGACGTGCTTCTTGTATTCGTCGAGCGTGGTCGCGCCGATGCAATGCAGCTCACCGCGCGCGAGCGCGGGCTTGAGCAGGTTCGAGGCATCCATCGCGCCATCGGACTTGCCGGCGCCGATCAGCGTGTGCATCTCGTCGATGAACAGCACGATGCCGCCCTGCGCCGAGGTCACCTCGTTGAGCACGGCCTTCAACCGCTCCTCGAACTCGCCGCGATATTTCGCGCCGGCGATCAATGCGCCGAGGTCGAGCGACAGCAGCTTCTTGTCCTTGAGGCTTTCCGGCACGTCTTCGTTGACGATGCGCAGCGCCAGGCCCTCGACGATCGCCGTCTTGCCGACGCCGGGCTCGCCGATCAGCACCGGATTGTTCTTGGTTCGCCGCGACAGCACCTGGATGGTACGGCGGATTTCCTCGTCGCGGCCGATCACCGGATCGAGCTTGCCCGCGCGTGCCGCCTCCGTGAGGTCGCGCGCATATTTCTTCAGGGCGTCATAAGCGTTTTCCGCCGAAGCGCTGTCGGCCGTACGGCCGCCGCGCAGCGCATTGATCGCCGCGTTGAGACTCTGCGGATTGACGCCGGCGGCCTTGAGCACCTTGCCGGCCTCGCTGTCTTTCTCCAGCGCGAGCGCAAGCAAAAGCCGCTCGACGGTGACGAAGCTGTCGCCCGCCTTCTCGCCGGCCTTCTCGGCCGCGTCGAACACGCGCGCCAGCGCCGGGGCGAGATAGATCTGCCCTGCCGCGCTGCCGCTGACTTTGGGAATCTTGTTGAGCGCGGCTTCGGTCGCCTGCAGCGCCTGCCGCGAATTGCCGCCCGAACGGTCGATCAGCCCGGCGGCGAGACCTTCGGAATCGTCGAGCAGCACCTTGAGCAAGTGCTCCGGCGCGAACTGCTGGTGGCCTTCGCGCAAGGCCAGCGATTGCGCGGACTGAACGAACCCCCGCGCGCGGTCGGTGTATTTCTCGAAATTCATAGACTGTACTCCTTCGGCCCTGACGGCACCGGATGCACGGGCTCCATATCGGCAACCCGCTGCGTCAGATGTGGGAACAAAGGCGAAAAACGGAAGGGGTTCCCCTCATCGGCCGGCACATTTAGAAACTATCCCTGCCCTCCCTGAAAACCATGACGCAGGTCAGTGTGAGACCGACTATCGCTGCGCTTTATCGCTATCCGGTCAAGGGGCTGTCGCCGCAGGCGCTGCCCCGGACCCGCCTCACGCCCGGCCAGACCATCCCGGCCGACCGGCTCTATGCCATCGAGAACGGCCCGATCGGCTTCGATCCAGCCGCCCCCGCCTATTTCCCGAAAATCCGCTTTCTGATGCTGATGCGCAACGAAAGTCTGGCGCGGCTGGAGACCGGCTTCGACGACGCGACCCACGAACTCTCCATCCGCCACGAGGGCCGGGACGCGGCGCGCGGCGACCTGCGCACCGCCGGCGGCCGCCGGACGATCGAACGCTTTTTCGAAAGCTTCATCGCGCCGGAACTGCGCGGCCCGCCGCGCGTGCTGCACGCGCCGGGGCACAGCTTCTCGGACGTGGCCAAAAAGGTGGTGTCGATCATCAACCTCGCCTCGGTCGATGCGATCGCCAAATCCGTGGGGCGGCCGGTCGATCCGTTGCGGTTCCGCGCCAATGTCTATGTCGCGGGCTGGCCGGCCTGGCACGAACTCGGTCTGGTCGGCGAGACCCTCGACCTGGGCAGCGCCAGGCTGAAGGTCGTCAAACGGATCGTCCGGTGCGCCGCCACGGAGGTCGATCCGCAGACCGGTGTGCGCGACATCGACGTGCCCGGCACGATCCGGCGGCTGGTCGGCCATGTGGATTGCGGCATCTATGGGGAAGTCACGGACGGCGGCGAAATCGCGCCCGGCGATGCGGTGGCCGAACAGCCGCGATTACTCTAGCGCCGGCCAGCCCTGCCCAGATCGGCCTCGAGCCGGGCCAGGAACGCCGGGCGGTCGTTCACGGCTACGCGGCGGATTTCCACGGCCGGCGCGCGGCGCGCGGCAAGCTGCTGAGATACCCTCTGGATCGGCGGGCGACGGGCGAGCCGGCTGCGCGCCACGGGACCGCGGGCGACCGTGCGCGGCATCGGCGCCTCCGCTCGCGCGAGGCTGAACGCCGGCGGCGGCGCAAGACGGCCGAGTACCGGACGGCGCGGCCCGTCGCTCGTCGGCAGCACATAGGCGATCACCCGCGAGCGCGGATAGACCGATTCCGCGACGCGGCGTCCGTGGTTGCCGGATATGATGATCGGATTGCCGCGGCTGTCGAAGCCGCTGATGACACCGACATGGCCGAGATTTTGATTGCGACCGCGCGACAGCACGGCAATGGCGCCGACCTTCGGCTGCGAAATCTTCTCGCCATAGGACGCGAACGAGCGCGCCGCGTCCGAGCCGGTGCCGTTATAGCCGAGCCGCGCCAGAACCAGATTCATAAAGCGCGCACACCAGCGCCGCTGCATGTCGGTCGGATTGGTGCCGATATATTTGCGCGCCTCGGCGACGAGACGCGACCAGGTATGGGCCGCCTGCTGCGGCGGAATGGCGATCGGCACGTCGGCGACCACGGCGCGTTGTACCGGCCG
>JAEWJH010000103.1 GCA_023386635.1 Pseudomonadota bacterium | reverse complement strand
TCTCCGGCCCCTTGCCGATCCATTCCACGGCCGGCGTCGTCAGCAGGGCGACAATCGCGTAGCAGAGCGCGATCACGGCGAACCACAGCACAAAGGCGACGACGACGCTGGGCGCCCCCATGCGGCGAAACCAGGTCGAGATCGGGCCGAGCATGAGCCCGATGACGAAGGCGGACACGGTCGGCAACAGCACCGGCCGCGCCAGATAAAGCGCGACGATGAAGGCGATGAAAAACATGCCGATGGTCGACATCTGCGCCAGCGTGCGCCACACCGTCGAGACATTCTTGACCGGATCTGGACTGTCGAGACCAAGCTCATGCCCCAGTTTGAGCATGCGGGTTTTGACGATCCGGCGCTCCTTGGCGGTCTCGGACGTCACCTCGGTTCGCACGGATGTCAGTTCAGGCACGGGCTTCCCCCTGCGGGAATAGCTCGCGCGGCCGGCCGGTGCGAGTTCCATCCCCGTTTCCAATGGCCGTCAACGGCCCAATCGGGATTTGGTTGCGTGGCCGAAGGTTGGTCGGGTTAAACCGGTTTTTGGCATAGTTTCGCCAGACTGATTCGCTTCAAACCACGCTCCAGACAGACCCCGCATGGCCAAATCCGCTTCCAAATCCCGCGATTCCAGCCGCCCCGGCAGCCAAACGGACCTGTTCGGCGAGGCCCCTGCCAAAGCCGCCCCCAAGACCCACGCGAAGACCCCCGCGAAGGCCGCGCCTAAAACCGCTCCCAAGCCCGCCAAGCCGGACGCGAAGCCTTCCAAATCGCGCGGCAGCCGCGGCTCGGACAGCGGCTATACGGCCAAGCACATCGAGGTGCTGGAGGGACTCGAGCCGGTACGCCGCCGCCCCGGCATGTATATCGGCGGCACCGACGAGAAGGCGCTGCATCACCTGTTCGCGGAAGTGATCGACAACGCCATGGACGAGGCGCTGGCCGGTCACGCCACCTGGATCGAGGTCGAACTGGAAGCCAGCGGGTTCCTCAGCGTCAACGACAACGGCCGCGGCATCCCGATCGACCCGCATCCGAAATTCAAGAACAAGTCCGCGCTCGAAGTCATCATGACGACGCTGCATGCGGGCGGCAAATTCGACTCCAAGGTCTACGAGACATCGGGCGGCCTGCATGGCGTCGGCGTGTCGGTGGCCAATGCCCTCTCCGATCGCCTCGAGGTCGAAGTCGCGCGCGACCAGACGCTCTATAAAATGGCGTTCGAGCGCGGCAAGCCGAAAGGCAAGCTGGAGAAGGTCGGCCGCGCGCCGAACCGGCGCGGCACCAAGGTGCGCTTCCATCCCGACGCAGAGATTTTCGGCGAGGATGCCGCGTTCAAGCCCGAGCGCATCTTCCGCATGACGCGGTCGAAGGCGTATCTGTTCGGGGGTGTGGAAATCCGCTGGCGCTGCGATCCCGAACTGCTCAAGGGATCCGACATTCCCGAGCGCGAGACGTTCCACTTCCCGGCCGGTCTGAAAGACTATCTCGCCGCCAATCTCGAAGGCGCGACGCTGGTCCATCCCGACATCTTCCACGGCAAGACCGGGCGCAACGGCTCGCACGGCGCGGTGGAATGGGCGGTGGCGTGGACCGCCGATCAGGACGGATTCCTCAACTCCTACACCAACACCATCCCGACGCCGGACGGCGGCACGCACGAGTCCGGCCTGCGCACCGCGTTGCTGCGCGGCCTCAAGGATCATGCCGGGCGCATGAACCAGGAAAAGCGCGCCACCGGCATCACCAGCGAAGACGTGATGACCGGCGCCGGATGCATGCTCTCGGTGTTCATCCGCGAGCCGGAATTCCAGGGCCAGACCAAGGATCGCCTCGCCACGGCCGAAGCGCAGCGCATCGTCGAGAACGCGATCAAGGATCCGTTCGACCACTGGCTCGCCGGCAATCCGACGCAGGCGAACAAGCTGCTCGACTTCGTGGTCGAGCGCGCGGAAGAACGCATCCGCCGCCGGCAGGAAAAGGAAATCTCGCGCAAGACCGCGGTGCGCAAGCTGCGGCTGCCGGGCAAGCTCGCCGATTGCAGCAATTCCGCCGCCGACGGCTCGGAAATCTTCATCGTCGAGGGCGACAGCGCCGGCGGCAGCGCCAAGCAGGCGCGCGATCGGCGCTCACAGGCGGTGCTGCCGTTGCGCGGCAAGATTCTCAACGTCGCATCGGCCGGCCGGGACAAGCTGGCGCAGAACACGCAACTTGCCGATCTCGCCCAGGCGCTCGGCTGCGGCACCGGCACGCATTACAGCGGTGACGCGCTACGCTACGAGAAGGTGATCGTGATGACCGACGCCGACGTCGACGGCGCGCACATCGCATCGCTGCTGATCACCTATTTCTACAATCAGATGCCGCAACTGATCGAGAACGGGCACCTCTATCTTGCCGTGCCGCCGCTCTACCGGCTCTCGCACGGCGCCAAGACGTTCTATGCGCGCGACGACAAGCACAAGGACGAACTCCTGAAGAAGGAGTTTCATGCCAACGCAAACGTCGAGATCGGCCGTTTCAAAGGCCTCGGCGAGATGATGCCAGCGCAGCTCAAGGAAACAACCATGGACCCCCGCAAGCGCATCCTGCTGCGCGTGCAGGTGACCGAGGAGGATCGCAAGCCGACCGACAGATCGGTGGCGCGGCTGATGGGCACCAAGGCGGAATCGCGCTTCGAGTTCATCCAGGAACGCGCCGCGTTCGCGTCCGAGGATCTGCTCGACGTTTAGTTGGTAATAATCTCGGTCATTCCGGACGCCGCGCCAGCGGCGATCCGAAATCCAGAAACACGTTGATTGCCGGTTGAGGCTGGTTTCCGGGTTCGCGCTTTCAGCGCGCCCCGGAATGACCGGAGCTGTTTACCGCTCGAACTTCAGCTTCGCCGCCTGGACGATGCCCTTGTAGGTCTCGATATCCGCATCGATCAGCTTGCGGAATTCCTGGCCGGTGCCGCCGCCGGGATCGACCGCCATGGTCTTGAGCTTGGCGCGCACGCCCTCGTCAGCCATCGCCTTGCGCAGCGCCGCTTCGAGCTTGGCGACGATCGGCCCCGGCGTGCCGGCGGGCGCGAAGAAGCCGCTCCACAGCTTGGTATTCACCTCGGGATAGCCCGCCTCTTTCATCGACGGCACGTCCGGCAATTCGCCGGAGCGGTCGGAGCCGGTCACCGCAAGCGCGCGCACCTTGCCGCCCTTGACCATCGGCACCGCCGGCGGTCCGTCGGAGATCGTCAGCAGCGTCTGTCCCGCGGCGACACTGAGCACGGACTCGTTGCTGCTCTTGTATGGGATCGCTTGCCCCGGCATGCCTGTTTTCAGCTTGAGCAATTCCGTGGCGATCGTGAACGCCGGCGACGAGGTCGCGTAATTCGCCTTGTCGGGATTGGCCTTGGCCCAGGTCACCAGTTCGGAGACGGACTTCGCCGGATGCTCGGCGCTCACCGTCATGATCAGCGGAAACGACGCGATCATGGTCAGCGGCACGAAACTCCTGGTCGGATGATAAGAGAGGGTCGGATAGATCGCCGAGGCGATCGACATCGAGCCGCTGGCGCCGACCATCAGCGTGTAGCCGTCGGCCGGTTGCTGCGCGACATATTCCGACGCGATGCGCCCGCCGGCACCGGGCTTGTTCTCGATCACCACCGTCTGGCCGATGATTTCACCGAAACGCTGCCCGACCACACGCGCGAAGATGTCGTTGCCGCCGCCGGCCGCGAAGCCGACGATCACCCGGATCACTTTGTTCGGAAATGCCGCCGCGTCATCCGCCTGCGCCGGCCTGTTGACCGATGCGACCGCCACGCCGGCGATCAGGGTTGCCGCGACTAACGCCTTGAAGCGTCCGCCCATCCTAGCCTCCCTCATGTGCTCCTCTCGCGGGAGCTGATGCAAGCCTAGCGTGCCGCCCGGCGCGCGCAATGGCCAAAACCGGCCCACTGCATTTTATTTCTGCGGCGTGATCCTGGCACGATCGGTCACCACAGCACCTGCTCGGCCTTCATGAAGACGCGAGTCTCGTCCGGCGACATCGCGGCGCTGCGCGACCAGTCGTCGAAGCCGGACCAGTTGCGGTCAACTTCGATTATCTGGTGCGCCGGCTACCGGCGAGCCTGATTTAGTCGATCGGCAATCCCGCATAATTTTCGGCGAGCGTCATCGACGCCGCGCGCGAACTCGTCACATAGTCCAGCTCGGCAACCTGCCGGCGGCGATCGAATGCATTCTCGTGCGGGAAGTGGTGCAGCAGCGAGGTCATCCACCACGAGAAACGCTGCGCCTTCCACACGCGCGGCAGCACCTCCGCCGAATATCCGTCGAGACGATCGTGCTGGCCGGTCTTGTAGAAATGCGCCAGCGCGCGTGACAGCTTCAAGACGTCCGCGAGCGCAAGGTTCATACCCTTGGCGCCAGTCGGCGGCACGATATGCGCGCTGTCGCCGGCGAGGAACAGCCGGCCGTACTGCATCGGCTCGGTGACGAAGCTGCGCATCGGCGTCACGCCCTTCTGCAGGATCGGACCGGTCGGTAGCGGACACACGCCGCCGAGCCGCAGCCGCAGCTCTTCCCAGATCGCCTCGTCGGTCCAGTTGCCGGCGTCCTCATCGGGCGCGCACTGGAAATACAGTCGCGACACTGTCGGCGAGCGCTGCGTGTACAGCGCGAAACCGCGGTCGTGATAGGAGTAGATGAGCTCTTCATCCACATTCGCCGACTCCGACAGGATGCCGAGCCAGCCGAACGGATATTCGCGATCGTAGAAGGTGAGCTTGCCGTCCGGCACGCTCGGCCGGCAGATGCCGTGAAAGCCGTCACAGCCGCCGATGAAGTCGCATTCGATCTGCTGCGCCTTGCCCTCGTGGGTAAAATGGATTTTCGGCTGCCTGGTGTCGAGGTCGGAAATCCGCGTGCCCGACACCTCGAACAGGATCGGCACGCCATGGGCGAGCAGATCGGTGATGAGGTCCTTCACCACCTCCTGCTGTCCGTAGATGGTCGTGCCTTTGCCCACCAGTTCGGTGAACTTGATCTCGTGCAGCACGCCGTCGAATTGCAGCTTGATGCCTTTGTGGAACAGGCCTTCGGCCTTCAGGCGTTCGCCGACACCGGTCTCGATCAGCATGTCGCGCGCCCACTGCTCGATCAGGCCGGCGCGAACCCGCGCCTCGCAGTATTCGCGGCTGCGGTTCTCGACGATGATGCTCTCGATCCCGGCGCGGCGCAGCAGATGCGCCAGCATCAGGCCCGCCGGCCCCGCCCCGATAATTCCCACCTGTGTGCGCACTGAAGGTCCTCCCGCGCTTTTTACGTTCTTAGCGGGCGGTTTGCCGTCTGCAAAGTGAACGATCGACTATCAGAACGGCCAGCCATAGCGTGGCACCGCATCGCGGTATGCGGTGTAGACGGCGCCGAACTTCGCGGTGAGATAACGCTCCTCGCGCAGCACCACGCCGAAGTGGATCACCAACCCGCCAACGACGGTGAGCACCAGCATCCAGTCCGACGCCAGCGCGATGCTCAGGCCCGCAAGGATCAGCAGGCCGCCCACATACATGGGATTGCGCAGCCAGCGGAAAATGCCGCCGGTCACCAGCGCCCGGCTCGGTTTCCATGGCTCGGGGTTGGTCCGGGCGGCCCGGAACGCGCCGAGCGCGGACACCGCCAGCGCCAGTCCGGCCAGCAACAGCAGCGCGCCGATCACCAGCCGGTCTTCGAGACTGAGGAGCACAGTCAGGAGATAGGCCGGCAACAGCCAGTCGAGCAGCAGGCCGCCCAGCATCACGGCAAGGCCGATCAGCGGCGGCGGGGCGATCACGCCCGGATTGTCCTTTACGGTCATGCCGGCATTGTGCCCACCTGTGGCCCGCTGACCAGCCCCGAAAGCCCGGAAACGCGGGCCAGCAATGCTGAAACGTTAAGCAAGGAAGGCACTTGCTGCACTGCGGAACATTGACTTTCGCGGGGTTGGCCCTATGTTCCCGTCAAACGGTTCGACTGTCTTAGATTCGACCGCGACCCCCCTGCGCGCCTTTTAAACCGTTTCATTTGTCGCGCGCACGCCGTGGTCCCAGAGGTTGCATGTCCTTCTCCCATCTCGGCCTGTCCGACAAGGTTCTCTCGGCCATTGAGGCCGCCGGCTACAAATCCCCGACCCCCATCCAGGATCAGGCGATCCCCCACGTTCTCGCGCACCGCGACGTGCTCGGCATCGCTCAGACCGGCACCGGCAAGACCGCCGCTTTCGTGCTGCCGATGCTCACGCTGCTCGAAAAGGGCCGCGCCCGCGCGCGCATGCCGCGCACGCTGATCCTCGAACCGACGCGCGAACTCGCGGCGCAAGTCGCCGAGCAATTCGAGAAATACGGCAAGAACCACAAGCTCAACGTCGCGCTGATCATCGGCGGCGTTTCGTTCGGTGATCAGGACGCCAAGCTGATGCGCGGCGTCGACGTGCTGATCGCCACGCCGGGCCGCCTGCTCGACCACTCCGAGCGCGGCAAGCTGCTGCTCAACGGCGTCGAACTCCTGGTGATCGACGAAGCCGACCGCATGCTCGACATGGGCTTCATTCCCGACATCGAGCGCATCGGCAAGCTGGTGCCGTTCACGCGCCAGACGCTGTTCTTCACCGCAACGATGCCCTCGGAAATCCAGCGCATCGCCGACACGTTTCTGCACAATCCGGTGCGCGTCGAAGTATCGCGTCCCGCGACCGCCGCGACCACGATCACGCAGCAACTCGTCGCCGCGGGCCGCGAATCCCACGAGAAGCGTGACATCCTGCGCAGCCTCATCCGCGGCGCCGAGAACTTCAAGAACGCGATCATCTTCTGCAACCGCAAGAGCGAAGTCGCGCAGTTGCACCGCTCGCTGGTCAAGCACGGCTTCAACGCGGTCGCGCTGCACGGCGACATGGACCAGACCGCGCGCACGAGCGCGCTCGATCAGTTCCGCAAGGGCGAAGCGCAACTGCTGATCGCCTCCGATGTGGCCGCGCGCGGCCTCGACATTCCCGACGTGAGCCACGTCTTCAATTTCGACGTACCGCATCACCCGGACGACTATGTGCACCGGATCGGCCGCACCGGCCGTGCCGGCCGGCTGGGCACCGCGATCACCATCGTTGCGCCGATGGACAGCAAGTCGCTCGACGCGATCCAGAAGCTGACCGGGCAGAAGATCGCCTGGGCCAGCGAGCCGGTCCGCACCGGCGATGATGACGGCGCTGCCGACACCGGCGGACGCGGCGGCAATCGCCGCCGGGCCGGACGCGGTGGCCGGGGACGCGAGGGTCGCGAAGGCAGCAGCGAACGCCGCCCGCGTCGTGACCGGGCCGCGGCACCCGATGCGCCGCAACCGTCAGCTCATGCTGCGTCGCAAGCTGCTCCCCAGGGCGAGGTCAAATCCGAGCCCAAAAACCAGCCGAAACCGCAATCGGCCCCCCGCGCGCACAAGACCAATGACGAGCCCGCGGACATGTCGCACATGCCGGCCTTCCTGCTGCGGCCGGTTCCGGCCCGCGCGCCCTGAGCATCGCCAGCATTTGGCGCTGATGCCCCATAACCGGCGATAGATATAACCTGTCGCCGGGTTCAGATTTAACCTCCCGTCAACGGCTGTGGAATAGCCTCCTCCGCGGGGAGTACCTGGTTTCACTGGGTTTCGGGGGGAGTCTTGCGCTCGTCTGACGAGCGCGGGTGATAGTCTGATGGCCGAACGGTCCAACGAGCACGAACAGACGCTGCCCTTTGCCGAGATTGCGCTCGGGCAGATCAAAGCGCTCAAGCAGCCGGCCACTCCGCGCAATTACGAAGTCTGGTACGTCTACGCGACCGGATACAATCCGAGCCTGAACCAGCGCATCAACGAGATGCTGAAGGAACAAGGCACGATCTCGCTCGCCGATCTCGAACAGATCTACGACACCTACATTTCCTCGACCCGCCTCACCGACCGTATCGATGCGGTCGGCAGCAAGGTGATGGACGAGATCGACCAGGTGATGGCGATGGTCGACGCCGCGGTCGGCACGGCATCGAGCTATAGCGAAAGCCTCGCCGACGCGAGCGAGCGGCTCGGCCAGTCCAAGGACCGCGACAGCCTGCGCGCCATCGTCGAAAGCCTGGTGCAGAGCGCGCGCGAGATGGAAGCCTCCAACCTCAAGCTGGAGGAACGGCTCAACGCCTCGAAGCAGGAAATCAACGAGCTGCAGTCGAACCTGGAAACGGTTCGCACCGAAAGCCTGACCGACCCGCTGACCCAGCTCGCCAACCGCAAGCTGTTCGACACCACGCTCGAACGCGCGATCCGCGACGCCCACACCAAGAACGAGCCGCTGTCGCTGATGATGGCGGACATCGACCACTTCAAGTCATTCAACGACAATTACGGCCACCTCACCGGCGACCAGGTGTTGCGTCTCGTCGCCATGGCGATGAAGCAGAACGTCAAGGGCCAGGACACCGCGGCCCGTTACGGCGGCGAGGAGTTCGCCGTGATCTTACCGAACACCGTGCTGCGTTCCGCCCTGACGGTCGGAGACCATGTCCGCCGCGCCGTGATGACCAAGGAATTGATGAAGCGCTCCACCGGCGAGCATCTCGGCCGCGTCACGGTCTCGATCGGCATCGCCACGCTGCACAAGAACGATACGGTCCAGTCGCTGATCGAGCGGACCGACGCCTGCCTCTACGCGGCCAAGCGCCACGGCCGCAATCGCGTGATCTGCGAAACCGATCCGGAAGTGTCCGGCACCCAGCCGGCATCCCAGCAGGTCGCCTGACGGCCCTGCCCTGACCGTCTCTCAGGACGATGCGAGCGCCTGCGGACTGACCGGCGTGAGCTGAACCGATTCACCGCAGCCGCAGGCCGAGGTCTGGTTCGGGTTGTTGAAGACGAACTGCGCCGAGAGCTTGTCGACCCGGTAGTCCATCTCGGTGCCGAGCAGGAACAGGATCGCCTTCGGGTCGACCAGAATCTTCACGCCCTTGTCTTCCACCACCTCGTCTGTCGGATTGACCGCGGTGGCGTATTCCATCGTGTATTCCATGCCGGCGCAGCCGCCGTTCTTGACGCCGACGCGCACGCCCTCGACCGGCTCGGTCGCCCGCGCCATCACGTCCTTGATGCGCGCCGCGGCGGCATCGGTCAGACGCATCACCTGCGGACGGGGCCGCGCTGTGGCCATGGCTTGGTCTCCCTCGGTGTCTCGCTCGCTGTTTCGAACGATAACAGCTTGAAACGTAAGGCTTTCCGTTCAACCCAATGTGGGCGCGGCAAAGCGATTCCGCAACTCACCACCTCTTGAGCGCATCACCACATATTGAGGATGTCGCGCGCCTCGTCGGACATGCGGCTCGGGTCCCATGGCGGGTCCCACACCACCTTGACGCCGACCTTGCCGACGCCGGCGACGCTCGCCACCGCATTTTCCACCATCACCGGCAGGTCCTGCGCGGCGGGGCAGTTCGGCGTGGTCAGTGTCATGTCGACATTGACCGACCGATCGTCGGCGATGTCGATCTTGTAGATCAGGCCGAGCTCGTAGATGTCGGCCGGGATTTCCGGGTCGTAGACAGTCTTGAGCGCGGTGACGACCTCGTCGGTCATGCGCGTCAGTTCAGGCTCGGGCAGCGCCGAGGCAGTCGCCGGCGCCGTGTCCGTGCTGCCGGCGGGTTGATCGGCCATCGGCGGCGCGGCGGTCTGATCCGGTTGATGATCGTCGCTCATGATCTCCGTCCTGCGCACTCATTCAAACACTGGTCTTGCACACTGGTCTCATTCAAATCGCTCAACCGAAGAACTCTTGCGCTTTGCGCAGCGACGCGACGAGCGCATCGACCTCGGCTTTGGTGTTGTACATCGCAAATGAGGCGCGGCAAGTCGCGGTCAGGCCTAACCGGTTGAGCAGCGGCATGGTGCAATGGGTTCCGGCCCGCACGGCGACGCCGGACCGATCGATCACCGTCGCCACGTCATGCGGATGCGCACCCTTCATCCCGAACGAGACGATCGCGCCCTTGTCGCGCGCCTGCCCGACGACCCGCAGCGAATTGATTTCGCGCAGCCGCTCATGGGCGTAGCGCACCAGAGCGTCTTCATGCGCGCGGATACGCGCCTTGCCGACCGAATTCATATAGTCGATGGCGGCGCCGAGCCCGATCGCCTGCACGATCGGCGGCGTGCCGGCCTCGAACCGATGCGGCGGCTCGCCATACGTCACACGGTCCTCATAGACCTCGTGGATCATTTCGCCGCCGCCGTTGAACGGCGGCATCGCCGCGAGCAGATCGTAACGACCCCACAGCACGCCGATGCCGGTCGGGCCGTACACCTTGTGGCCGGTGAAGACATAGAAGTCGCAACCGATGTCCTGCACGTCGACGTCGAGATGCACCGCCGCCTGACTGCCGTCGACCAGCACCGGGATGCCGCGCGCATGCGCGATCCGCACCACGTCCTTGACCGGGACGATGGTGCCGAGCGCGTTCGACATCTGCGTGATCGCGACCATCCTGGTGCGCGGCGTCAGCAGCTTCTCGAATTCGTCGAGCAGGAAATTGCCGTCGTCGTCGACCGGCGCCCATTTGATCACCGCGCCCTGCCGCTCGCGAAGGAAATGCCACGGCACGATGTTGGAGTGGTGCTCCATGATCGACAGCACCACCTCATCGCCCGCCTTGAGCCGCTCGCGGCCGAAAGTCGCCGCGACGAGGTTCAGCGCCTCGGTGGCGTTGCGGGTGAAGATGATCTCTTCCTTGCGCGGCGCATTGAGGAACGCGCGCACGGTCTCGCGCGCGCCCTCATAAGCCTCGGTCGCCTCGTTGGCGAGAAAATGAAGGCCGCGATGCACGTTGGCGTATTCCGACACATACGCCTTCTGGATGCGGTCGAGCACCGTCTGCGGCTTCTGCGCCGAGGCGGCGTTGTCGAGATAGACGAGCGGCTTGCCGTAGACCTGCAGCGCCAGCGCCGGAAAATCCGCGCGGATGCGCTCGACGTCATAAGCGCCGTTGCTGACGGCCGGATGCATCACGCACCCCTCGCCTTCAACCACCCATCGGCGGCGGCCAGCAGGCTGTCGCGCAGGCCATCATGCGCGACGCGCTCGATCACCTCGCCGACAAAGGCGGTAATCATCAGCGCTTCCGCTTCCTTCGGCGGGATGCCGCGCGCCTTGAGATAGAACAGCAGATCGTCGTCGAGCGCGCCGGCGGTCGCACCGTGACCGCACTGAACGTCGTCGGCGAAAATCTCCAGTTCCGGCTTGGCGTCGGCTTCCGCATTCTCCGACAGCAGCAGCGCGTGAGTGGCCATGCGCGCGTCGGTCTTCTGCGCTTCGGCCTGCACGGTGATGCGGCCCTGGAACACGCCTCGGCTCTCGCCGTCGAGCACCGACTTGTAAAGCTCGCGGCTCTCGCAGCCCGGCCGCACATGCTCCACCACCAGCGTGGTGTCGACGTGCTGATGACCCTGCAGCAGATTGGCGCCGCTGAAATGGCACACCGCGTTTTCGCCGGTGAGCCGCGCGAAGATCTGATTGCGCGTGACCGAGCCGCCGGTCGCACCGGTGAGGTCGTTGAACGTAGCCCGCGCGCCGATCGACGCGATCAAGGTCGCGATCTGCAGCGCGCCCTTGCGGTTGGTCGTGAGCTTGAGATGATCCACATGAGCGTCGTCGCCGACGATCAATTCCATTACCGCGTTGATCTGGTCGTCCGCCGCGCCTTCATGGGTTTCCACCAGCGTCAGCTTGGCCATCGGCTCGACCACGACGAGCGAACGGGTGAACACCGACACCGGACGCTCGCCGGAATGCGCGAACACGATCATCACCGGCCGCGCCACGGTCGTGCCGGCCGCGACCTTGATGACGATGCCGTCGCCCATCAGCGCGGTGTTGAGCGCGACCGCAGGGTCATCGACATCGAGAACCTGGCCCACATGCGCCGAGACCAGCGCATCGCCGGTCGCGAGCGCCTGCGCCATCGGCACAATCGTCAGACCCGCCTCGGCGGAGAGATCGGACAGTTCCGGCACGAACGCGCCATCGACGAACACCAGCCGGCGCGCCTCGACCGACGCGAAGATCGCGCCTGCTTGTTTCGCATTCGCTTTGGCATCGGCACCGGGCGGGGCAGCCAGCGGCTTCGCGTCGCGCATCAGCGCGCGCAGATCGGTATATTTCCACGCCTCGACGCGGCGATGCGGCAGGCCCTGCGCCTCGAACCTTCGGAACGCCTGTTCGCGCGCCGCCGGCATCCCCGGCAGCGACGCCTTGGCCGCGGCATAGGTATCGGCCAGCGCGGTTTCCGCTGCCGTCTTCACCGCCCGGACCGGTCGCACGGCTACCGTCATCACGCCGCCTCACCCTGAAACTCGGCGTAGCCCTTGGCTTCCAGTTCGTGCGCCAGTTCCTTGCCGCCGGTCTTCACCACGCGGCCCTTCCACAGCACATGCACCACGTCCGGCACGATGTAATCGAGCAGCCGCTGATAGTGGGTGATGACGATCATGCCGCGATCCGGCGCACGCAGCCGGTTGACGCCGTCGGAAACGATCTTCAGCGCGTCGATGTCGAGGCCGGAATCGGTCTCGTCGAGGATGGCGAGCGTCGGCTCCAGCATCGCCATCTGCAAAATCTCGTTGCGCTTCTTCTCGCCGCCGGAGAAGCCGACATTGACGCCACGGCGCAACATCTCCTGCTTGATGCCGAGTTGGGCGGCGGCGTCGCGCACGCGCTTGAGGAAGTCCGGGGTCGTCAACTCGCTCTCGCCGCGCGCCTTGCGCTGCGCGTTGAGCGCCGTGCGCAGGAACGTCATGGTGGCGACGCCCGGCACTTCCATCGGATACTGGAAGGCGAGGAACACGCCCTTGGCGGCGCGCACATCGGGATCGAGGCCAAGCAGGCTCTCGCCGTTGAGCAGTATTTCGCCCTGCGTCACCTCGTATCCGGGCCGGCCGGCGAGCACATAGGACAGCGTCGATTTGCCCGACCCGTTCGGCCCCATGATCGCGGCGACCTGCCCGCTCTCCACCGTCAGGTCGAGCCCGTTGAGGATTTGCTTGCCGTCGACAACGGCATGAAGGTTCTTGATCTCGAGCAGCGGCATAATCTTTCTCGTCTCTCTTGTCTCTTCCTCGTCCGGGGGAGCCGGCACAGCCGGCGTCTCGAAAGCGAGGCCATTTATTCCCGCCTCATCCTTTGCGACGGCGCCGGAGATATGATCGGGCCGCACGTCGCACGGACCCGTTGGCGCCTCCTCGGGATGAGGACCTTTGCTAACCCACGCTGCCTTCGAGCGAGATCGAAATCAGCTTCTGTGCTTCGACGGCGAATTCCATCGGCAACTGCTGGAGCACGTCCTTGACGAAGCCGTTGACGACGAGCGCCACCGCCTCCTCCGCCGACATGCCGCGCTGACGGCAGTAAAACAGCATGTTGTCGGAAATCTTCGACGTCGTCGCTTCGTGCTCGAACACCGCCGACGAATTCTTCGCCTCGATATAGGGCACCGTGTGCGCGCCGCACTTGTTGCCGATCAACAGCGAGTCGCAGTTGGTGAAGTTGCGCGCGCCGGTCGCCTTGCGATGCGCGCTGACCAGGCCGCGATAAGTGTTCTGCGAGCGCGCCGCGGCGATGCCCTTGGAGATGATTCGGCTCGACGTATTCTTGCCGAGATGGATCATCTTGGTACCGCTGTCGACCTGCTGATGGCCGTTGGAAATCGCGATCGAGTAGAATTCACCCTGCGAATTGTCGCCGCGCAGGATGCAGCTCGGATATTTCCAGGTGATCGCCGAGCCGGTCTCCACCTGCGTCCACGAAATCTTCGCCCGGTCGCCGCGGCAGTCGCCGCGCTTGGTGACGAAGTTGTAGATGCCGCCCCTGCCTTCGCTGTCGCCCGGATACCAGTTCTGTACCGTCGAATATTTGATCTCGGCGTCGTCGAGCGCGACGAGTTCGACCACGGCGGCGTGAAGCTGGTTCTCGTCTCGCTGCGGCGCGGTGCAGCCTTCGAGGTAGCTCACATAGGAGCCCTTGTCCGCAATGATCAACGTGCGTTCGAACTGTCCGGTATTCTTCTCGTTCATCCGGAAATAGGTCGACAGCTCCATCGGGCAGCGCACGCCCGGCGGCACGTAGACGAATGAACCGTCGGAGAACACCGCCGAGTTCAGCGTCGCGAAATAGTTGTCGGTCACCGGCACCACCGTGCCGAGATATTTGCGCACCAGTTCGGGGTGCTCCTGCAGCGCCTTCGAGATCGGCATGAAGATCACGCCGGCCTTTTTCAGCTCTTCCTGGAACGTGGTCGCCACCGACACCGAGTCGAACACCGCGTCGACGGCGACGCGCGCGCGGCTGCCGTCGGCCCGTTCGACGCCGGCAAGGACTTCCTGCTCGCGCAGCGGGATGCCGAGCTTCTTGTAGGTCTCGAGGATTTCCGGATCGACCTCGTCGAGCGACTTCAGCCCCGGCTTCTTCTTCGGCGCGGAGTAGTAATAGAGGTCCTGATAGTCGATCTTCGGATAGTCCACGCGCGCCCAGGTCGGCTCACGCATGGTCAGCCAGCGGCGATAGGCCTCAAGCCGCCATTCCAGCATCCAGGCCGGCTCGGACTTCTTCTCCGAGATGAAGCGGACGGTATCTTCGGAAAGGCCCTTGGGGGCCTTTTCGGATTCGATCTTGGTTTCGAACCCATACTTGTACTGGTCAACGTCGATACGTCGGACCTGATCGACGGTCTCTTGAACGGCCGGCATTCTCTTCTCCGCTCGCGGTTTCAAGGACCGCGGGAATGGATCAGTCGGTTATGGTTGCTCGCGCTATCCTGTCGCGATCACCCCTTGGGTTTGTCAGTTGCTCGTGTCGCTAGGCGGCAATGCTGGACTGCCCCCTAAGTAATGATGGAACTACCTTATTCCAAGCGCGGAGCAGGATATCGAGATCGACTTCCGTCGTGGTCCAGCCGAGCGTCAGCCGCACCGCCCCCCGCGCCAGGTCGGGGTCGAGTCCCATAGCGTGTAGCACATGCGAGGAGGTGACCTTACCCGAGGAACAGGCCGAGCCGGACGACACCGCCACCCCGGCGAGGTCGAGGGCGATCACCGCCGTCTCGCCCTTGAGGCCCGGCACCGCGATCAGCGTCGTGTTGGGAAGCCGGTCCGGCGCTGCCTGTCCGACCACAACCGCGCCCGGTGTCTGGGCCAGCAACTCGGCCTCCAGCCGGTCACGGCGCGCCCGCATCGAATCGGTGGCGGAGAGCTTTGCCGCCTCAGCCGCTGCGGCGCCAAAGCCGGCGATGGCGGCCACACTCTCGGTCCCCGGCCGGCGGCCGCGCTCCTGACCGCCTCCGACCACCAGTGGATCGAGGCCAATATCCTGACGCAGGATCAGCGCGCCCACGCCCTGCGGACCGCCCAGTTTATGCGCCGTGATCGTGTAAAGATCGGCGCCCAAAGCATTGATATCGATGGCAATCTTTCCCGCAGCCTGAACCGCGTCGACATGCAGCAGGCCGCCATTGGCATGGACCCGCTCGGCAACCTCAGAAATCGGTTGAACAACGCCGGTCTCGTTATTGGCCAGCATCACCGACACCAGCGCGCGTGGCCCCTTCGCCAAAATCGCATCGAGCGCGTCGACGTCGATCACGCCGGCCTGGGTGACAGGAACCTCGACAATCGCATCCTTCGCGAACCGGCCGCCCGACAGGACGGAGGGATGCTCGACCGCCGACACCGCCAGCCGCTGGAACGGCTCGCCAGCCTTGGCTCCGGCCGGCTGCAGCGCCGGGCTAAGCGCCAGCGCATTGGCCTCGGTGCCGCCGCCGGTGAACACGACCTGCTGCGGCGTCGCGCCGACCAGAGCCGCGACCTGAGCGCGCGCGGTGTCGACGATGCGGCGCGCCGCCCGCCCCTCGGTGTGGACCGAGGACGGGTTCACCGCAGGACCGAACACGGCGATCATCGCGTCCCGGGCTTCCGGGCGCAGCGGCGCTGTCGCGTTCCAGTCAGCATAAACCCGTTCGGGCATTGTCTCGTCCCCCGTCGCCGGTTCCATCCGGTCGAAAATGCTTGCTTTTCGACCCCGTGACTATGGTAGTAACCGGCCCAGAGCGCGGCTGCCACTCACGCGCCGCCACCCCGAAATTTAGAATAGTTCTAAATAGTTACGGGGTCAACCGCTGGCGTCAAGCGCCATCCAGCGTCCCTTTTCACCCGAGGCTCGATAGACAGCAATGCCTGAGGTTATCTTCAACGGTCCTGCCGGACGCATCGAAGGCCGGTATCACCCGGCGAAGCAGAAGAACGCGCCGATCGCGCTGATCCTGCATCCGCACCCGCAGTTCGGCGGGACGATGAACCACCAGATCATCTATCAGCTCTACTATGCCTTCGTGCATCGCGGCTTCTCGGCGCTGCGCTTCAATTTCCGCGGCGTCGGCCGCAGCCAGGGATCGTTCGACCACGGCACCGGCGAACTGTCCGACAGCGCCGCGGCGCTCGACTGGGCGCAGACCATTACCCCGGAGGCGAAAAGCTGCTGGATCGCCGGCTTCTCGTTCGGCGCCTGGATCGGCATGCAGCTCCTGATGCGCCGTCCGGAGGTCGAGGGCTTCATCTCGATCTGCCCGCCGGCCAATCTCTACGATTTCTCCTTCCTCGCGCCCTGCCCGTCCTCGGGCATGATCGTCCACGGCGACAAGGACGCGGTCGCGCCGGCCAAGGACATCAACACGCTGGTCGACAAGCTGAAGACGCAGAAGGGCATCGTCATCGAGCAGAAGGTGATCCCCGGCGCCAACCACTTCTTCGACGGCAAGATCGACGTTCTGATGCAGTCGGTGAATGGCTATCTCGACAAGCGGTTGAACACGCAGCGCAAGCCGGCGGCGTAAAGCGCTTTCCAACTGATAGATGTCGTCATGGCCGGGCATGGGCCCGTCGAAGACGGGCGTGAACGCCCCTGATGTCCCGGCCATCTCGTTTATGAGCGCGCGATGCCTGCCTAAGCGGGCTCACCCGGACAAGCCCGGTGACGACGGTCGTAAATTCGGGAACGCGCGTTGTTACGGCTTCGCCACCACGCCGCCGGTCATCGGGCGCGGTGCGCCGCTGGTCTTGGGGAACGTGATCGGCAGGCGTTTCACGGTGCGCGCTGCGAGAAACGCGAACGCCTGCGCCTCCAGCGCCTCCCGCGACCAGCCGACCTTGTCCGCCGTCTCCACCGTGGCCGGTGCAAGACGTTCCGCCAGCATCCGCATCAAGGTCGGATTGAACGAACCGCCACCGGCGACGATCCACGAGCGCGGCGTCTGGGGCAGGTGCGGCACGATCCGCGCGAGCGACGCCGCCGTGAGCGCCGACAAGGTCGCCGCGCCGTTCGCCACCGTGAAATCCGGCAGGCCGATATTGGCGAAGGCGAAAGCGTTGCGGTCGAGCGATTTTGGGCACGGCGCACCGAAGAACGAATGCTCCAGCACGTGCGCGACGAAGCTTTCGTCCACCACGCCGCGCGCGGCCTGATCGCCGTCGCGATCGAGCGGCGCGCCGGTGCGCGCGCGCATGAAATCGTCGATCAGCGCATTGCCGGGACCGGTGTCGCAGGCGACCGGATCGCCGCCGTCCACAAAGGTGATGTTGGCGACGCCGCCGACATTGACCACGACGATCGGATGCGGCCGGTCGAGATCGCGGGCGATCGCCTGATGGAACACCGGCACCAGCGGCGCGCCCTGCCCGCCGGCCAGGATGTCGGCCTGACGGAAATCATAAGCGACCGGGATGCCGACTTGCCGCGCGATCTCGTCGCCGCGCCCGATCTGCACGGTGAGTCGCGCCGCCGGCTGGTGCAGCACCGTCTGGCCGTGGAAGCCGACGATGTCGATGCCGGCGCGATCAATGCGCTCGGCGGCGAGAAACTGCTGGATGGTCTCCACATGGGCGCGCGTCACGAAGGCTTCGGCCTCCGCCAGCACGCCCGGACGGGAGGTGCGGTCGGTCAGGCTCGCCCCTTCGGCCAGCGCCTGCCGCAGCAGCGCCCGCTCATCCTCGCTATAGGCCCGATAACCGGTCGGCCCGAAGGAGAGCACCCGCTCGCCGTCGGTTTCGATCAGTGCGATATCGACCCCGTCCAGCGATGTGCCGCTCATCAGGCCGATGGCACGCAACACCGCGCCGCGCATCTCTGTCATGGGGTGGGCTGAGTGGTCTGGTTGGTTGAATCCGACGCCGGACCTGTTACACCACCGGCCAAACCGGCGACAGGACCATGAGCGCTTATAAGTCCGATTTTCTTAATGTTTTGGCCACCCGTGGCTTCATCCACCAGATTTCCGACGCGGCGGGGCTCGACGCCCTCGCGGCGAAGTCGGAGGTCGTCGCCTATGTCGGCTACGACTGCACGGCGGCCTCGCTCCATGTCGGCCATCTTTTGTCGATCATGATGCTGCACTGGCTGCAGGCGACCGGCAACAAGCCGATCGCGCTGATGGGCGGTGGCACCACC
>JAEWJH010000112.1 GCA_023386635.1 Pseudomonadota bacterium | reverse complement strand
CCGACAAGAAGGGCAAGCGCTAATGGGACAGGCCAAGAACCCCCGCCGAGTGGCGGAGAACGAGGCGCTGGCCGTGGGCACGATGATCCGTGGCTCGGCCCAGAAGCTGAACCTCGTCGCTCAGATGATCCGCGGCAAGAAGGCGGAAGAGGCTCTCAACATCCTCTCCTTCTCGCCGAAGGCGATGGCCGTGGACGCGCGCAAGGTGCTCGCTTCCGCGATCGCCAATGCCGAGAATAACCACAATCTCGACGTCGACAGCCTGGTGGTTGCCGAAGCGAGCGTTGGCAAGTCGATCACCATGAAGCGGTTCGCCGCCCGCGCCCGCGGCCGCGGCACCCGCATCGTCAAGCCGTTCAGCCGGCTGCGCATCGTCGTGCGCGAGCAGCAGGAAGCATAAGCATATGGGTCAGAAAACTTCCCCCATCGGTCTGCGCCTGCAGATCAACCGGACCTGGGACAGCCGCTGGTTCGCCCGTGGCGACGATTATGGCCGGTTGCTGCTCGAAGATCTCAAGATGCGGCAGTACATCATGAAGACGCTGCCGCAGGCGGCGATCTCCAAGGTCGTGATCGAGCGTCCGGCCAAGCTGTGCCGCGTGTCCATCTATGCCGCGCGCCCCGGCGTGATCATCGGCAAGAAGGGCGCCGACATCGAGAAGCTGCGCAGCAAGCTGCGCGAGTTCACCTCGTCGGACGTGAGCCTGAACATCGTCGAGATCCGCAAGCCGGAGATCGATTCCAAGCTCGTCGCCCAGGGCGTCGCCGACCAGCTCGAGCGCCGCATCGCCTTCCGCCGCGCGATGAAGCGTGCGGTTCAGTCGGCGCTGCGTCTTGGCGCCGAGGGAATCCGCATTACATGCAGCGGCCGGCTCGGTGGCGCGGAGATCGCGCGCACCGAATGGTACCGCGAGGGCCGGGTGCCGCTCCACACGCTGCGCGCGAACGTCGATTATGCGGAGGCCACGGCCCACACCGCTTACGGCGTGTGCGGCGTGAAGGTGTGGATCTTCAAGGGCGAGATTCTCGGCCATGACCCGCTCGCGCAGGACCGGCTGATGATGGAGGCTCAGACCTCCGGCGGCCGTCCGGCCCGCGACGACCGCCGCTAAGGAATAAGAGAAATGCTGCAACCAAAGCGCACCAAGTTCCGTAAGGCGTTCAAAGGCCGCATCCATGGCGACGCCAAGGGCGGCACCGCGCTCAACTTCGGCGCCTTCGGCCTCAAGGCGATGGAGCCGGAGCGGATCACCGCCCGCCTGATCGAGGCGGCACGCCGCGCCATCACCCGCCACATCCGCCGTCAGGGCCGGTTGTGGATCCGCATCTTCCCGGATGTGCCGGTCTCGTCGAAGCCGACCGAGGTCCGCATGGGTAAGGGTAAGGGCTCGCCGGAATATTGGGTCGCCCGCGTGAAGCCGGGTCGAATCCTGTTCGAGCTCGACGGCGTTCCGGGCGAGCTCGCCAAGGTGGCCTTCGAGCGCGCGGCCGAAAAGCTGCCGATCAAGGTCAAGTTCGTTGCTCGCCTCGGCGAGCAGATTGAGGGTTAAAACGATGTCCGACGTCAAAGACCTTCGCACCCGCACCGACGACGAGCTCGCCCAGCGTCTCGCCGACCTGAAGCGTGAGCAGTTCAACCTGCGCTTCCAGGCTGCGACGAACCAGCTGGAGAAGCCGAGCCGCGTTCGCGAGGTGCGTCGCTCCATTGCCCAGATCAAGACGCTGCAGACGCAGCGTGCCAGCGCCGCCCAGGCGCAGGCTTAAGGAGAACGCCAGATGCCGAAGCGCGTCATGACCGGGACCGTGGTGTCCGACAAGACCGACAAGACCGTGGTGGTCCTGGTCGAGCGGCGGGTGAAGCACCCGCTGTACGGCAAGATCATCCGGCGCTCGAAGAAGTACCATGCCCATGACGAGACCAACGAGGTCCGCGCGGGCGAGACGGTTCGGATCGAAGAGACGAAGCCGATCTCGAAGCTGAAGACGTGGAAGGTCGTCGAGCGGGTCGGATCCCGTGTCCTCGGCTCGGTCACGGACGACGCCAACGTTTGAGTTCCGCTTTAGCGGGTGAGTTGAAGCTGATCGCCGGACCCTGTTCCGGTTGAAGTGAAAGGAATGGATCTATGATCCAGATGCAATCCAACCTGGACGTCGCTGACAACAGCGGCGCCAAGCGCGTCCAGTGCATCAAGGTGCTGGGCGGCTCCAAGCGGCGGTTCGCCGGCGTTGGCGACATCATCGTCGTCTCCGTCAAGGAAGCCGCGCCGCGCGGCCGAGTGAAGAAGGGCGACGTGCACAAGGCCGTCATCGTTCGCACCGCCAAGGACATTCACCGTGCCGACGGGTCGACCATCCGGTTCGATTCCAACGCCGCGGTGCTCGTGAACAACAACCAGGAGCCGATCGGCACCCGTATCTTCGGGCCGGTCGTCCGCGAACTGCGCGCGAAGAAGCACATGAAGATCATTTCGCTCGCGCCCGAGGTGCTGTGATGGCTGCTGCCAAGATCAAGAAGGGCGACAAGGTCGTGGTCCTGTCCGGCAAGGACAAGGGCAAGCACGGCGAAGTCGTGAAGTCGATGCCGAAGGAAGGCAAGGTCGTGGTCGCCGGCGTGAACATCGCCGTTCGTCACCGCAAGGCTTCCCAGGCCA
>JAEWJH010000076.1 GCA_023386635.1 Pseudomonadota bacterium | reverse complement strand
CGCGAGGCACGTTCGAACGCCTTGGCCGCCGAATGCAGATTGCCGGAGCCGTAGTCGATGATCGCGACCGTCACCGGCGGCTCCCCGGCTCGGGAAACACGCCGATGGGATAGGACGATGACGCGGCCGCGCGCATGACCGGCGGAGCGGGTGTCACAGGCGTCACCGGCGCGGCAGGCCGTGCCAGCGGGGCGCGCTCCACCCAGCCGGCGAAGAACCGCCGCTCGGCTTCATCCAGCCGGTCGGCAACGACGACGCCCGCTTGCGTCCATTTGCGGCGCGCCAGCGTCCAGCGTTGCACCGTGGCGGCTTCGAGACCGAACAGCAGCGACACCAGAAAGAGCACGAGGAATCGCGGCACGGCCGCGGTGCCGGCAAAGCGTAGCGCAAGGACGATGACGGCCATCGCCACCCCATAGATGACGAGCGCAAGCCAGAGCCGTTTCACGATCAGCCACAATGGCGCCAGCAGGAACGCCCAGAACGCGAAGCCTTCGCGCACGAAGACGAAGCGGTCGGGATCGACCGCCGTCTCGTTGGGCCGCGATGGCGGCTGGTGCACGGTGTAGACTGGCATCGCGATGTCCGTGAGGCTTTCGCCAACAACTCCTCTTTGTCAGGGCCGCGCTTGTCGCGGCCATCCCCGATCGGGATCGCCGGGTCATCAGCGCGTTGACGCGCGGCTTGACGCGCTATGCCCGGCGATGACGGTGAGAGTCAATTGCCGAGGGTTCCCTTGGTCGACGGCACTTCGCCCTGCGCGCGCGGATCAATTGCCACCGCCGCGCGCAATGCGCGCGCCAGACCCTTGAAGCACGCTTCCGCAATATGGTGATCGTTGCTGCCGTACAAAACCTCGACGTGCAGCGTCAGCCCCGCATTCATCGCGAAGGCGTGGAACCATTCGCGGACCAGTTCGGTATCGAAGGTGCCGACCTTGTCGCGGCCGAACTCCGCCTTGAACACCAGCACCGGCCGGCCGGAAATATCCAGCACCACGCGCGCCAGCGTCTCGTCCATCGGCAGATGCACGTCGGCGTAACGGGTGATGCCGCGCATGTCGCCGAGCGCCTGCTTCACCGCCTGACCGAGCGCGATGCCGACATCCTCGGTGGTGTGGTGGTGGTCGATATGCAGGTCGCCCTTGGCGCGGACCGCCATGTCGATGCGCGAGTGCCGCGCCAAGAGATCGAGCATGTGGTCGAAGAAGCCGATGCCGGTGTCGATCACCGCATTGCCGGTGCCGTCGAGATCGACCGCGACCTCGATCGCCGTTTCCTTGGTGATGCGCTTCACCGCGCCGCGCCGCGCCGCCGAAGGGCGAGCCACCGCGCGGGTGGTTTTCGTCAATGCCTTGCTTGTGGCCTTGCTTGTGGCCTTGCTCGCGGTCTTGGTGGCCGCTTTGGGGGCGGTGCGCGACCGGCGCGACACGGAACGGGCTGAACTACGAGCCGGAGTGCGGGCCATAAGCCTTGAACCTCTGCCTTGACCTTTTGACGGAACGGCATGTCGCCGGGCGCTGAATGCGCGGCTTTTATCAGGGGTTTGGGGCCAATGCCACCATCCGAACGGCCATGCCGGCCATCGCGCCCCGGTTTGCCAGCCGTTTGCATTGCCGGCAGCCGATGCCTAGATGACCGGGCGCACAGGGATTTTCCGCATGTCATCGCACGAAACGCCGTTCCCGGTTTGGCACGGCACCACCATCCTCACCGTCCGCAAGGGCGGCCTCGTCGCCGTCGGCGGCGACGGCCAGGTGTCGATCGGCCAGACGGTCATGAAATCCAATGCCCGCAAGGTCCGCACTCTCGGCAAAGGCGGCGAGGTGATCGGCGGCTTCGCCGGCGCGACGGCCGACGCCTTCACCCTGTTCGAACGGCTGGAAGGCAAGCTCGAGCAGTATCCGGGCCAGCTCATGCGCGCCGCGGTCGAACTCGCCAAGGACTGGCGCACCGATCGCTATCTGCGCCGGCTGGAGGCGATGATGATCGTCGCCGACGCCAAGGTGTCGCTGGTGCTCACCGGCAACGGCGACGTGCTGGAACCGGAGAACGGCATCGCCGGCATCGGCTCCGGCGGCAACTACGCGCTCGCCGCCGCCCGCGCGCTCGCCGACAGCGACATGGGTGCGGAGCAGATCGTGCGCAAGTCGCTCGACATCGCCGCCGACATCTGCGTCTACACCAACCGCAACGTCACCGTCGAAACGCTGACAGCCGCGTGAGCGCTCTTCCCGACACGGCGGCTCCCCCGGCGCGCGGGCTGTCCGGCGCGCAGGCGCTGCTCATCGTCCTGGCGATGCTCGCCGCGCAGGCCGTCGTTCTTTACGCCATGGGCCGCGTGCCGATCTGCACCTGCGGCACGGTCAAGCTGTGGCACGGCGTGGTGCAGAGTTCGGAGAACTCGCAGCACCTCACCGACTGGTACACGTTCTCGCACATCATCCACGGCTTCATCTTCTATGCGGTGCTGACGCTGTTGGCGCCGAAGACGCCGGTGACGACGCGGCTGTTCCTCGCCATCGGCGTCGAAGCGGCGTGGGAGATCATCGAGAACACGCCGATGGTGATCGAGCGCTATCGCAGCGCCACCATCTCGCTGAACTATTACGGCGACAGCATCATCAATTCGGTCACCGACACCGTCGCCATGATCGCCGGGTTTTATCTCGCCCGGCGGATGCCTATATGGACGACAGTGCTGGCCGCGGCGGCGATGGAAGTCGCGGTCGGCTTCGTCATTCGCGACAATCTGACGCTGAACGTCATCATGCTGCTGTACCCGCTCCCATCCATCCAACAGTGGCAAGCAGCCCTTTAGACAGGCCGGGCTTTAACGAGCGACAAGAGACAATGACCGACTTCTCCCCCCGCGAAATCGTTTCCGAACTCGACCGCTACATCGTCGGCCAGACCGACGCCAAGCGCGCGGTGTCGATCGCGCTGCGCAACCGCTGGCGGCGGCTGCAGCTCGAGGATCGCCTGCGCGACGAGGTGCTGCCGAAAAACATCCTGATGATCGGCCCGACCGGCGTCGGCAAGACGGAGATTTCCCGGCGCCTCGCCAGGCTCGCCGGCGCGCCGTTCCTCAAGGTCGAGGCCACCAAGTTCACCGAAGTCGGCTATGTCGGTCGCGACGTCGAGCAGATCGTGCGCGATCTGGTCGAGATCGGAATTACCCAGACGCGGGACAAGAAGCGCAAGGATGTGCGCGCCCGCGCCGAACAGGCGGCGGAAGAGCGCGTCGTCGATGCGCTGGTCGGGCCCGGCGCCGGTGCGGCCACCAGGGATTCGTTCCGCCGCAAGCTGCGCGCCGGCGAACTCGACGACAAGGACATCGAGATCGAGGTACAGGCGCCGTCCGGCGGCATGCCGATGTTCGAGATACCCGGCATGCCGGGCGCGCAAATGGGCGCGATCTCGATCGGCGATATTTTCGGCAAGATGGGCGGCGGCCGCAGCAAGACGCGCAAGGTCACCGTGCGCGATTCGCACGAGATCCTCATCAACGAGGAATCCGACAAGCTGCTCGACACCGAGCAGCTGGTGCAGGACGCGATCCGCGCGGTGGAGCAGAACGGCATCGTCTTCCTCGACGAGATCGACAAGATCTGCGCGCGCGAGGGCCGCATGGGCGGCGATGTGTCGCGCGAGGGCGTGCAGCGCGATCTGCTGCCGCTGATCGAGGGCACCACGGTGAACACCAAGCACGGGCCGGTGAAGACCGACCACATCCTGTTCATCGCGTCGGGCGCGTTCCATGTCGCGAAACCGTCGGACCTGTTGCCGGAATTGCAGGGCCGCCTGCCGATCCGCGTCGAACTGCAGGCGCTGACCCGCGACGACTTCCGCCGCATCCTCACCGAGCCGGAAGCCTCGCTGATCAAGCAATATGTCGCGCTGATGCAGACCGAGGGCGTGACGCTGTCGTTCACCGACGACGCCATCGACGCGCTCGCCGACATCGCCGTGCAGGTGAACGCCAGCGTCGAGAATATCGGCGCGCGGCGGTTGCAGACGGTGATGGAGCGCGTGCTCGACGAACTGTCGTTCAACGCGCCGGACCTCGACCGCCAGCAGGTGACCGTCGACGCCGCCTATGTGGAGAATCACATCGGCGATCTCGCCAGGAACGCCGATCTCAGCCGGTTTATTTTGTAGCGCGGCGCAGCCGCACATAGAATGCGCCGTCGCCGCCATGCGCCACATGCGCGGGCTCGAAGCCGATCACCATGCCGCGGAAATCCGGCAGCGCGAGCCACAGCGGCACCTGCCGGCGCAGCACGCCGCCGCCCTCGCGCGCGCCCTTGCCGGTGATCACCAGAACCAGCCGAGCCTCGCGCCGCACCGCGCTGTGCAGGAAATGCGCGAGCGCGTCATGCGCTTCCGCCTGCGTCAGGCCGTGCAGGTCGATCCGACCGTCGATGGCGTCGCGGCCTTTCGCCACGCGCTTGCGCTGACGACGGTCGAGCGCCGCCATCGCTGGCGGAGCGGACGGTAGCGGCGCCACAACCGGCCGCGACGGCGCCACCGGCTTCACGGTGATACCGAGACGCTTCGCAACGGCTTTCTGTTTCGGCGACGGTCCGCGCACGACCGTCTCGCCGTCATCCGCTGCAACGGCGCGCGGCGGATGCAGCGGCGCGATGCTGCGCGTCACTGTCGTCCACAGCACGCGCTCCTCGTCGCTCAAACGGCGCCGGCTCATTGT
>JAEWJH010000090.1 GCA_023386635.1 Pseudomonadota bacterium | reverse complement strand
CTTGTCCTACCCCGTCCAGCCCTTTGCTTTGGGCGGCCCCACTTAGTTGGGGCGGACGGCAGACCCAGGGCGTCCCGGACACACGGGTGCGAACCGTGGCGCGGGCGCCGCATCGCGCACGGGCCTGTTCTCCGGCCCGCACCCCGGTGCCATGCCTTGCGGCACCACCGACTGCTCCACTTCAAGAACGCCTCATGAAGCGCCCCTCGATGAGCAGGACAGAGATAGGATTATAGACATATAGGAAGAAAGTCAAGAGGCGGATTGAGCCCCGCTCCATCCGCTGTCATGCCCGGGCTTGTCCCGGGCATCCCGCTTAGGCAGGCACTGTGCTCACCTCATCGAGATGGCCGGGACACAGGCGTTCGTAAGGACGCCGTTCTTCGAACGGCTATGCCCGGCCATGACGTGGCGGAATTTGTGCACCTCTATCTGAGCCTCATGGTGAGAGCTTGCCCTCGGGCTTGACCCGAGGGAGCGCGCCGGAGCCGAAGGCAAAGGCGGGGCGTCTCGAACCATGGGCGGCTGTGGGACCGGGGCCGCCGCATCCTTCGAGACGCATCGCTGCGCGATGCTCCTCAGGATGAGGCGGAGTGAGAGTTAGGCTCGGCTCTCTCCGTCATGGCCGGGCATGGCCCGTCGAAGACGGGCGTAAACGCCCTGATGTCCCGGCCATCCCGCTTAGGCTGGCACGGTGCCCGCTTGCCCGGATCACCGGGACATAGGCGTTCGTAGCAACGCCGTTCTCAGAACGGCTATGCCCGGTGATGACGTGGTGAGAGAGTCGGCGCCCTCTCTCGCAGCCGCATGGTGAGGGCATCGCGTCAGCGATGCGCCTCGAACCATAAGGCGGGCGCGCCGCTCTCGCCGCCAGCGTGCCCGCATGACCCTTGCAATCGAGGTCCCCGCTCTTACCTCATGACGACACAGGCGAGGCACCCATGCTCATCACCATCCACTACTGCGGCAGTTGAGGCTACGAGCCCAAAGCGCTCCGTGCGGGGGCCAGACTACGCGAACGAACCGGCGCCGAAGTCGAACTCATCCGCTCGTCGGGCGGCGTGTTCGAGATCGCCGTGAACGGAGAACTGACATTCTCCAAACAGGCCCTTGGCCGGTTTCCGACCGATGCGGAGATCGACGCGATCGCGCGCCGATAGCAGCCTCACTCACGCCGCCCGGACGATCCGGTTGCGGCCGGCCTGCTTGGCGCGATAGAGGCCGGCGTCGGCCGCGCGCATCAGCTTGGCGATGTCGTCGAGCCGATGCGTGCTATGGGTCATGCCGCCGGACAGCGTGATCGCGAACCGGCTGCCGTGGCTGATGACTTCGTGACTCTCCACGGCGCTGCGCACGCGCTCCACCACCTCATAAGCATCCTCCGACGACAGGTCCGGCAGGATCGCCGCGAACTCCTCGCCGCCGATCCGGGCCACCACGTCGGTCGGCCGCAAGGTGCGCAGCATCACCTCGGCGCAATCGCGCAGCGCGGTGTCGCCGGCCGCATGGCCATAGCGGTCGTTGACCTCCTTGAAACGATCGACGTCGAGGAACACCACCGCGAACGGCTCGTCGGCCGCCATGTGCTGCTGCAACTGCCGCTCGAAGGCGCGGCGATTGTAAAGACCGGTAAGCGGATCGCGCATCGCCGCCTCGCGCAGCACGCGCGCGCCACGCTCATAAGCGATCGACAACGCGAACGCGCCGCTGCCGACCGTGTGGAACAGGCCGAGCGAGACGCCGACCAGCAGCATCACATCGTCCGGCAACGCCGTGGTGATCGGCATGCCGAGCACGACACTCTGCCCCGCGCGCACCGCGAAGCCGATGGAGATCACGCCGTAGGCGGCGATCAATCCGTATCGCGACGGCAGACGATCCCGCCAGTCGCGCGCAAATTCGTAACAGACGATCCCGGTCAATACCGCGAATACGCCGTTGACGATGAGAAACCGCGCCGCATGCGGCACCAGCCCCGGCATGAAGTAGAGACTCAGGGCGAGCAGCGCCGGCAGCACGACGATGCGCAGCGGCGCTGCGCGGCCGTTGAACTGGCGCGCCGCGCGCCAGCGAAAGCCGAGGCCGAGCACCAGCAGACTGTTCGCCAACGCCAGCAGGACGCCGAAGCGATCGACCGGCAGCAGCGTGAAACACACCATCGATGCAACCAGCACCAGATTGGCGACGATCCACGACAGCCAGTAGCGCTCCTGCCGCCGGCCGAGCCATGCCGCGAAAAATGCCAGCGCCATCACAGCCAGAATGACTGCGTTCGCCGCGAACAGTGCGAGGATGGCCGCTTGCATGGGATTGTGGAAAAAAGAAATGGCGCGCGGAACCGCTGAAGCAGGAGGAAAGCCTGCCGCTGTGATAGGCGCCGTCCGCTAAGATTGGTTTACGAGGTTCGGTAAAAGCCGCGATAACCATGCGTCTCGCGCATGGTTATGGTTTCGCTAACTGCGCAGGCCCGGCGCCTCGTGGCCGGTGCGCGCGACATACTCGGTGTAGCCGCCGCCATAGGCATGCACGCCTTCCGGCGTCAGTTCCAGCACGCGGTTCGACAGCGCGGCGAGGAAGTGCCGGTCGTGCGACACGAACAGCATGGTGCCCTCGAAATCCGCCAGCGCCTTGATCAGCATCTCCTTGGTCGCCATGTCGAGATGGTTGGTCGGCTCGTCGAGCACCAGGAAATTCGGCGGATCGTAGAGCATCAGCGCCATGACGAGCCGCGCCTTCTCGCCGCCGGACAGAATGCGGCAGCGCTTCTCGACATCATCGCCGGAGAAGCCGAAGCAGCCGGCGAGCGTGCGCAGCGAGCCCTGCCCCGCTTGCGGAAACGCATCCTCCAGCGCCTCGAACACGGTGCGCTCGCCGTCGAGCAGGTCCATGGCGTGCTGCGCGAAGTAGCCCATCTTGACGCTGCCACCGACCGCGACGCTGCCGGCGTCGGGCTCTGCCGTGCCGGCGATCAGCTTCAGCAGCGTCGACTTGCCAGCGCCGTTGACGCCCATCACGCACCAGCGCTCGCGCCGGCGCACCTGGAAGTCGAGGCCGTCATAGATGCGCAGCGAGCCGTAGCTCTTGCTGACGTTCTTGAGTGTCGCGACATCCTCGCCCGAGCGCGGCGCCGGCGGAAAATCGAACTGCACGGTCTCGCGCCGCCGCGGCGGCTCGACCCGCTCGATCTTCTCCAGCTTCTTGACCCGGCTCTGCACCTGCGCGGCATGCGAGGCGCGCGCCTTGAACCGCTCGATGAACTTGATCTCCTTGGCGAGCATCGCCTGCTGACGCTCGAACTGCGCCTGCTGCTGCTTTTCCGACAGCGCGCGCTGCTGCTCGTAGAATTCGTAATCGCCGGAATAGGTGGTGAGCGTGCCGGCGTCGATCTCGATGATCTTGTCGACGATGCGGTTCATGAACTCGCGGTCGTGCGAGGTCATCAGCAGCGCGCCCTCGTAGCCTTTCAGGAACTGTTCGAGCCAGATCAGGCTTTCGAGATCGAGATGGTTCGACGGCTCGTCGAGCAGCATCGCGTCCGGCCGCATCAAGAGGATGCGGGCGAGACCGACGCGCATCTTCCAGCCGCCGGAGAGCGCGCCGACATCGCCTTCCATCATCTCCTGCGAGAAACCCAAACCTGCGAGCACCTCGCGCGCGCGCGCATCGAGCGCATAGCCGTCGAGGTCCTGGAAACGGCCCTGCACCTCGCCGTAGCGCTCGAGGATCGCCTCCATCTCGTCGGCGCGATCGGGATCGGTCATCGCCGCTTCGAGGTCGCGCAGTTCGGCCGCGACGCCCGAGACCGGGCCGGCGCCGTCCATCACCGCGGCGACCGCGCTCTGGCCCGCCATCTCGCCCACATCCTGGCTGAAATAACCGATGGTGATGCCGCGATCGACCGACACTTGTCCTTCGTCGGGCTGGTCCTCGCCGGCGATCATGCGGAACAGGGTCGACTTGCCGGCGCCGTTCGGTCCGACGAGGCCGATCTTCTCGCCGCGCTGCAACGCCGCCGACGCCTCGATGAACAGGATCTGGTGGCCGTTCTGCTTGCTGATGCTGTCGAGGCGGATCATGGGCAATCACGATGCAGGCGCGTCTCGATGCGCGTTGCGCAGAGGATTTTGGGGCGAATGCCGCGTCTCTAGACGTCGGCGAGTTCCAACCGGTGTTCGATCCGCTCTACGCGGGCATCGAGCCGGTCGAGCCGGTTCGACAGGTTGGCATATTGATTTTCAAGGATGCCGAGCCGACCTTTGATCTCGCGAATGTCCTCGCGCGTGCTGTCGACCGCAGCACGGATGTGCCGCAGGTGCTCCAGGACGAGGTTTTCGGTCTCGGTCATGGCAGGCACCTTACCACATTTCCGTTACCGCGAGAACTTCTTGTACTTGATCCGGTGCGGCATCACCGAGTCGGTGCCGAGCCGCCGCATCTTGTCGGCTTCATAGTCCTGGAAGTTGCCCTCGAACCACTCGACGTGGCTGTCGCCTTCGAAGGCGAGCATGTGGGTGGCGATGCGGTCGAGGAACCAGCGGTCGTGGCTGATGATCACGGCGCAGCCGGCGAAATCCTCCAGCGCCTCTTCCAGCGCGCGCAACGTATCGACGTCGAGATCGTTGGTCGGTTCGTCGAGCAGCAGCAGGTTCGCGCCGGAGCGCAGCATCTTGGCGAGATGCACGCGGTTGCGCTCGCCGCCCGACAGCGTGCCGACCTTCTTCTGCTGGTCGGCGCCCTTGAAGTTGAACGACGAGCAGTAAGCGCGCGAGTTCACTTCCTTCTTGCCGACGAGGATCACGTCGTTGCCGCCGGAGATTTCCTCCCAGACGGTCTTCTTGCCGTCGAGCGCATCGCGCGACTGGTCGACATAGCCGAGCTGTACGCTCTCGCCGATCTTGATGGTGCCGGCGTCAGGCTTCTCCTGGCCGGTGATCATCCTGAACAGCGTGGTCTTGCCGGCGCCGTTCGGACCGATCACGCCGACGATGCCGCCGGGCGGCAGCTTGAAGGTGAGATCGTCGATCAGCAGGTTGTCGCCGAAGCCCTTCTTCAGGCCCTCGAAATCGACGACGTTCTGGCCGAGCCGCTCGGTGACCGGAATGGAGATCTGCGCCACGGTGTTGACCTTGGCGTTCGCCACCTTGAGCAGGTCCTCGTAGCGCTGATAGCGCGCCTTGGACTTCGCCTGCCGCGCCTTCGGCGAGGAATTGATCCACTCCTGCTCGCGTTCCAGCGTGCGCTGGCGCGCCTCGTCCTCCCGGCCCTCCTGCTCCAGCCGCTTCTGCTTCTGCTTGAGCCAGGACGAATAGTTGCCCTCGTAGGGAATGCCGCGGCCGTGGTCGAGTTCGAGGATCCAGCCGGTGACGTTGTCGAGGAAGTAGCGGTCGTGGGTGACGATCAGGATCGCGCCAGGATAGTCGCGCAGATGCCCTTCGAGCCAGTTCACGCTTTCGGCGTCGAGATGGTTGGTCGGTTCGTCGAGCAGCAGCAGGTCCGGTTTGTCGAGCAGCAGACGGCACAGCGCGACGCGGCGGCGCTCGCCGCCCGAGAGCTTGGTGACGTCGGCGTCGTCCGACGGGCAGCGCAGCGCGTCCATGGCGAGGTCGACCTGGGAATCGAGGTCCCACAGGTTCTTGCTGTCGATCTCGTCCTGCAGCTTCGCCATCTCGTCGGCGGTCTCGTCCGAATAGTTGGCGGCGATCTCGTTGTAGCGGTCGAGCAGCGCCTTCTTGGCGGCGACGCCCTCCATCACGTTCTCGCGGACGGTTTTCGACGGATCGAGCTGCGGCTCCTGCTCCAGATAGCCGACGCGGGCGCCATCGGCGACCCAGCCGTCGCCGGAGAATTCGGTGTCGATGCCCGCCATGATCCGCAGCAGGGTCGATTTACCGGAGCCGTTGACGCCGAGCACGCCAATCTTGGCGTCCGGGTAGAACGACAGATGCACGTTATCGAGCACCTTCTTGCCGGCCGGATAGGCCTTGGTCAGACCCTTCATATGGTAGATGAATTGGCGGCCGTTCATCGCAACCTCTCGACAAGCTCAAACCGGGGACCAAACTCGGGACTTGAGCGTCCGGCGGGTTCCAGGCGGCTTTGTATGGGAATGGCGCTCATGTAACGGCGCCGACCCGTTGGCGCAAGTTCCAAAGCCCGGGCGGTAAACAATCATCTCTGGGGATCACCTCTGGAATCCTGGAAAAGCGACCTGCCCGACCCGATCGCCACATCGCGTCCGGCTCCACCCCAGGGCCTGTTGCGGGGAAACCGTGGCGCGCGCCGGTGCAAAAAGGCATCCGATGGCGCAGCGAGCGGTCACGTCGCACGAAACCTAAACGCAGCGACGGCGTTGTGGCCCGGCTCGGTGCGCACTCTCCGTTGATTTCCTAACGGGCTGAATCAAGATAAATAAACGCAGATCATGGCCCGCAATCCCAAAGTGAATTTTCTCGCCGGCGGAGGCGAATTAGCGGAAGCCATCGCTGCTTTCGACTGGTCGAAGACCCCGCTCGGCCCGATTGAGGGCTGGCCAGCTACCATCAAGACAACCGTCGCGTTGATGCTGCGCTCCCCTGTCCCCATGGTGTCGTTGTGGGGCGAGCCGGGCACGATGATCTACAACGACGCGTATTCGAAGTTCGCCGGCACCCGCCATCCCGCCCTGCTCGGGTCCGCGGTGCGCGAAGGCTGGCCCGAAGTCGCCGACTTCAACGACAACATCATGAAGGTCGTTCTCGGTCGCGGCGAAACGCTATCCTATCGCGACTTTGAGCTTGTGCTGTATCGCTCCGGTTCGGCGGAACCGGAGCACGTCTGGTTCAATCTGGACTATTCGCCGGTCCTGAGTGAGGACGGAACGCCGATCGGCGTCATCGCCATCGTCGTCGTCATTACGGAAGCGCATTACGCAGCCATCGAGCTGAATGAAAACCAGCGGCGGCTGGAATTCCTCGACCGGCTCGGCAAGGAAACCACAAAGACCAGCGACGCCGATTCAATTCTGGCTATCACGACACGTATGGTGGGCGAGTATCTCGGTGTCACCAGTTGCGCCTATGCCGACATGGACGAAGACCAGAATGGCTTCACCGTCCGTGGCGACTGGGCCGCGCCCGACGCCAGACATATCGTCGGGCATTACCGTCTCGCCGACTTCGGTAAAATGGCGGTCGAGAACCTCGGCGCCGGGAAGCCGCTTGTCATCAACGACAGTTTGAAAGAACTGGCGCCCGAAGAAGCCGCGACGTTCCAGAACATCGGAATCAGCGCCACCATCTGCATGCCGCTGGTCAAGGAAGGCCGTCTCACGGCCATGATGGCGATCAATCACAAAGCCCCGCATGTCTGGACCGCAGGTGAACTCGCACTGATCGGCGAGGTCACGGAACGTTCGTGGGCGCATATCGAGCGGGCTCATTCCGAAGCGGAAATCCGCGCCAATCGCGAGCGACTGGAGCTCGCTCTCGCGGCCGGCAGCGGGGTCGGTATCTGGGATTGGAATATCGAAACCAATCTCGTCGTCGCCGATGAACGGTTCGCGCGGCTTTACAACGTCGATCCCGAATTGGCGAAAGCCGGCGCACCTATTGCCACATTTTTTAACGCTCTTCATCCCGATGACAGCGCGCGCGTTCAGGCCGAAATCGCTGCCGCCCTGAAAACCGGAAAGCCATTCGATTCCGAATATCGTCTTGTCCAGCCGGACGGGCATGTCCGCTGGGTCGTGGCGCGGGGCCAAACCACGCTCTCGCCGGATGGACGACCAAACCGTTTTCCCGGCGCAAGCTTCGATATTACCGCACGTAGAGTCGCTGAAGAAAATCTGCGCGCGCTCAACGCCGATCTGGAGCGTCAGATCGTGGAACGCTCATCGGAGCGCGGAACGACATGGCAGGTCAGCCCCCATCTTCTGTCGGTCATCGACCTGGAAACCGGGCGCTTCGCCCGCATCAATCCGGCGTGGGAAACAACGCTCGGGTGGGCCGAATCGGACATGATTGGCGCGCCGTTCGCGGACTTCCTTCATCCCGAAGATATTGAAAAAAGCCACGGCGCTTTTGAAAAGGTCGCACAGGGACTGCCCGTCTTCGACTTTGAAAACCGCTATCGCGACAAAAACGGCACTTATCGCTGGCTGTCCTGGGTTGCGGTGCCGGAAGGCAACAGGTTGTTTTCTACCGCACGCGACATCACCGCGGAAAAGGAAAACGCGGCGGCGCTCGCCGCGGCCGAGGAGTCGTTGCGACAATCACAAAAGATGGAAGCCGTAGGCCAACTGACGGGAGGCCTCGCACACGATTTCAACAACCTGCTTGCCGGCATGTCCGGGAGCCTTGAACTCATTCAATCGCGGATCAAGCAAGGCCGTTTCAACGACATCGAGCGTTATGCCACCGCTGCGCAGGGCGCGGCGAAGCGCGCCGCCAGTCTCACGCATCGGCTGCTCGCGTTCTCCCGGCGGCAGACTCTCACGCCGCAACCCACCAACGTGAACAAGCTGATCAGCGGCATCGAAGACCTCATTCGCCGTACCGTCGGACCGTCGATCGCTCTCGAGGTCGTGGGCACGTCGGGCATCTGGCCGACCTTCATCGATCCGAACCAACTCGAAAACGCCTTGCTTAATTTGTGCATCAATAGCCGCGATGCCATGCCCACCGGCGGGCGGATCACCATCGAGACGGCGAACAAATGGATCGACGACGCAGCAGGCCGGACGCACGAGATGGACCCAGGCCAATATCTGTCTGTCTGCGTCACGGATACCGGGAGCGGAATGACGCCGGACGTCATCGCCCAGGCGTTCGAGCCGTTCTTCACGACCAAGCCGATCGGCCAAGGCACAGGCCTCGGACTGTCCATGATTTATGGTTTCGTGCGCCAGTCCGGCGGCCAAGTGCGCATCTATTCTGAAGTCGGCACGGGGACGACCGTATGCCTTTATCTGCCGCGTTATTACGGCGAGGTCGAGGATACGCCGGTTCCTCCTTCGGCATCGCACTCACCCACGCCGGCAAAGAACCAGACCGTGCTGGTCGTCGACGATGAGCCGACGGTGCGGATGCTGATTACCGACCTGCTCGAAGAGCTCGGCTGCAGCGCCATCGAAGCGGCGGACAGCATCGCGGGTCTGAAAATTCTCCAGTCCAACGTGCGCATCGATTTGCTCGTCACGGACGTGGGTTTGCCGGGCGGCATGAACGGGCGTCAGATGGCCGATGCGGCC
>JAEWJH010000026.1 GCA_023386635.1 Pseudomonadota bacterium | reverse complement strand
GTAGATGTCTTTCAGCGTGTCATGAAACAGATCGTCGAGCGTCTTCGGCTGCTTGGCCATTGTTGCATCTCCAAAAAGGGTGTGGATGCAACCCAACGCCGGCCGTGGCGCCAGCGTTCCCCGTGGGCGTGGAATCAGCGCTTTTGCCATGGCCTGCGTGAGCCAATGACCCATTGTGAGCGTGTTGACATTATCATTTTGAAATGACGCCGACGCCCGAACGGCTCACAGTCGCCTTACATAATGATGGTGTCGCAGGCCGGTGTTGCCTGCGAGGCTGCTCGTGCCCACTCTGCACGCGCAAAGGGATTAGCCATGTCGCGTCCGTTTTATGCCTACAGGGCATTCGATATCCAAACGCTGAAAGACGACCTCGCTCGGCAGGCCACGGCGATCCGCACCCTTCTGGCGGCGGGTCAGGAGTGTCCCGATGCCATCCGCGACTTCGAACGGAAAAAAGCCAGGCTGGATTTTCTGATGAGCAACGGTCTTGGTGCGATGTCCCGCCTCGACGCGCTCGCGGGCGACGCGTTGCAGGCGTAGCCGCCGGATCGCTTCGGGCTGCCAAGGTCTGCCTGTGAAGGAACGAATCGAACGCCGCCGCCGTTGAGAGTCATTCCCTGACATTCAAAAGCGAGGATCGATCGATGAAGCATTCTGTCCTGCTAGGCCTCTCGTTGGCGGCATGCGCCACCAGCGCTTTTGCGCAAGCGCCCGCACCCACGCCCTCGGTCGGTGAAAGATCGGGGATCAACTCCATGGTCGGCGCGGCGCCGTCGACGCAGGATTTCGTGACGCAGGCCGCAGTGAGCGACATGTTCGAAATCGAGTCGAGCAAGCTGGCCCAGCAGAAAGCGACCAAGGAAAACGTCAAGTCCTTCGCCAGCCAGATGGTGACGGATCACACCAAGACGTCGCAGGAACTGAAGAGCGCGGCGACCGGTGTGCAGATTCCGGCGGATATGGACAGCTCGCATAAATCCAAGCTCGACAAGCTGCGGGAGCTGAACGGTGCCGATTTCGAGAAGCAGTATATCTCCGATCAGCAATCGGCTCACAAGGATGCCGTCAGCCTGTTCGACCGGTATGCAAAATCCGGCGACAATGCCGGATTGAAGGCCTGGGCAGGGAAGACCTTGCCGGCGCTGCAGCATCACAAGGATATGGCTGACAAGCTTCAGTGAAAAGCGGGCGCAGGAATCGCCACGCGCGATTCCTGCGCCTCACTTCCTGCGGCTCACTTGTTGGAGCTGGTGGGTATGGCGGCGCCGCTATGTCCGGATGCCGACGAAACGCAGCTGTGACATTTCCTCGATGGCGTAACGCACGCCCTCGCGACCGACGCCGCTCTGCTTGACGCCGCCAAACGGATAGAGATCGAGGCGGAAGCGGCTCGCTTCGTTGATCCATAGCGCGCCGACGTCGAAATCATCGGCGAAGCGGAACGCGGTGCCGATATCGCGCGTGAACACCGACCCCTGGAGGCCGAACGGAGAGTCGTTCGCCAGCGCAAGCGCCTCGTCCACCGTGTCGAACGCCTTGACCAGCGCGATCGGCCCGAAGATTTCCTCCTGCCAGAGCCGCGCGCTTTGCGGCACGTCGCGGAGAATGCCCGGCGTGACGAGCGCGCGGTCCTGCTTCGGCTCGAGCGCATAGCGCGCGCCCGCCGCGATGGCGTCGGTGCAGACCGCCATCACCCGGTCCGCAGCGGCACGGCTGACCATCGGGCCGAGATCGGTTTGCGGATCCTCGGCCGGTCCGGCCTTCAGGGTTTTCGCCGCCGTCACGAATTGCGTCACGAACCGGTCGAATACGCTGGCGTGCACCAGTACGCGTTGCGCGGAGATGCACTGCTGTCCGCTGGCCTCGAAAGCGGCCGACGCGATCCGCTTGGCGGCATCGTCGATATCCGCATCGGCCAGCACGATGTTGGCGGCATTGGAGCCGAGTTCGGCGACGAATTTCTTGGCGCCGGCGGCACGGGCCAGCGCTTCGCCACCCGCTGTGCTGCCGGTAAAGGAGACCGCGCGCACGGTGGGATGTGCCGCCAGCGCCGACGCCGTCGGCTTGTCGCCGGTGAGGACCGTGAACAGGCCGGTGGGCGATCCGGCGGCCTCGAACAGCGCAGCGAGCTTGAGCGCGGTGCGCGTGCCGGCTGGCGCGGGCTTTGTGATGATGGCATTGCCGGCGGCGATCGCCGGGCCGACCTTCTGCACCAGCAGATTGACCGGCGCGTTGAACGGGGTGATGCCGGCGACGACGCCATAAGGACTATGCCGGGTGAGGCCGAGATGGCCGACGCCGGGCGCGGTGCTGTCGAGCGGCAGCACCTCGCCGTTGATCTGCGGCAAGGCTGCGGCACACGCTTCGAGAAACTCCGCGCCGCGCTTCACCTCGAAGCGGCAACTGCGGATCGGCTTGCCGACATCCTCGCAAATCAGCGCGGCGATCTCGTCAGCCGACTGGGTCAGCGCGGCGGCCGCGGCCTTGAGCCAGGTTACGCGCTGATGCACGGGGGCCTTGCGCGATGTCGCGAAAGCGGCGTCCGCGACGCGCACGGCGGCGTCAACGCCGGCCGCGCCCGCTTCGATGATCCGGCCGATCACCTTGCCGTCCGACGGGCGGACGAAATCGAACCCGTCGGGACCGGTGAAGGCGTCCTTGCCGATGTAAGGAACGATATCGGGCTTGTCGGTCATGGCCTGCGTTGCCCCTTTAAGGATGCTTAAGCAACGGCGCCGCCGATCGATCGCGCGGTCGTGCAGTCAGGCGCCAAAAACAATTCGGCCGCGGCTGTTGCCGCGGCCGGTCGTCGGGAATTGCGATCAGGCCGATTTCAGATGGGCGTCGCGACGCTTGTAGAGTTCCTCGTCGGCGTAGCCCATGGTTTCCGGCTGTCCGCGGCCGAGCATCACCTGGAAGTAGACCGGCTCGAGGCTGTCGTTCTGATAGCCGTGGATGACACCGGCCGGGCAGGAGATGCACTCCCACGGGCCGAGCCGCTTGGTAAGGCGCTTGCCGGTTTCGTCCTCGATGAAGACATCGAGATGACCCTGCAGCACGAAGAACACTTCCTCGACTTCATGGGTGTGTGCCGCATTGCCCTGGCCCGGCGGCACGAACATGATCGACAGGGTGAAGTTCTTGGCCGGGATGAAGCCGCTGTCGCCATGCTTGCCCGAGCCGCCGGCGCCGATGAAGCGATGCTGCGCGCGGCGATAGCCTTCGATCTTGGCGTCCTCGAACGCCGCCCAGTCCGCTTTCCGGTCCGCAAAACGGGCCGTGTAGCGAGCCATGATGTCTTCCAGCGGAACGCCCACGAGCTCGGCGGGTAGCGGATGTCTTGCGACGCCCATAGAACCAACTCCCATCTTTGTTCTTGTGCCGGCAATCATAGCCGTCTTGACCATTTAGTCAATAAACCGGTCGGAGGGTGGGCTGCGGAGATTTTGCATTCCATGCAGTTTGATACGACTGCATGCAATTTCAGGATCGTGAATGCAAAAATGAAACGCACTCAGGCTCGCGTCCGGAGGACTCATCCACACCTGATTGGACGGGCGACGTTCGCGCTCAGGCGATTTTCCGCAGGCTCTGCGGACTGGCGAGGCAGTGGAGCGCCATCACTTCGACGATCTGATCGACCCAGCGT
>JAEWJH010000084.1 GCA_023386635.1 Pseudomonadota bacterium | reverse complement strand
GGTGTTGAGGGTGCGGCCCATATGCTCGCCGAGCAGGCGCGCCACCACGTCGGTCGGGCCGCCGGCTGCGAACGGCACGATCACCGTGATCGGCTTATTCGGATATTGAGCGAAGGCAGGCTGGGCCACCATGGCCGCGAAGGCGATTGCAACAGGCGTAAGCGCGCGAGCAATTCTGGACGCATCGATCGAGAACATTCTCGTCTCCTCCCCACGGAATTGTTTTTATGGCTTGGTCTTTACGTCTTGATGTCTGTGCCTTGAAGTCTTTGCCTTGATGTCGTTTCTGTCGTTGTCGGCTCGGTCGTGTCTTGTCGTCATGATGAAGAAGCACGGCGCGCCACGCAAGCCTCATCAAGGCTCATCAAACCTCTTGCATCAAGCGTCCCTCAGCGATTCTCCTGCTGTGAATCCGGCGTGCTGCAACGCGGTGCGGCGGGCGGTCCGTTCTTGATTTCGGGGTGGTTCTGGGGAAACGTGCCGCCGGCGCGGCCCACCCGGTGCGGTCTTGCGCATCGAGCACGGGATGATCGGAGCGGTTTCCGGATGGCGCAGACGGTAGTGATTGCGGGTGCGGGGCATGGCGGCGTGCAGACCGCCGCCTCGCTGCGTCACAACGGGTTCGATGGCCGCATCGTCCTGATCGGCGACGAGGCCGGGCTGCCTTATCAGCGGCCGCCGCTGTCGAAAGCCTATCTGCAGGGCAAGATGGCGCTGGAGACGCTGTGGCTGCGGCCGGACTCCTTCTACCGCGACAACCGCATCGAGCTGATGCCGCAGGCGCGCCTGACCGCGATCGATCCCGCCGCCAGGCGCGTCACGCTGGGAACCGGCGAGACGCTGGCCTACGACCATCTCGTGCTCGCCCTCGGCGCGCGCAACCGGCTGCTGCCGCTGCCGGGCGCGGACCTCGACGGCGTTCTGTATATCCGCACGCTGGCGGAGACCGATGCGCTCAGGCCGCGGCTGGCGCAGGCGCAGAACATCGTCGTGATCGGCGCCGGCTTCATCGGACTGGAGTTTGCCGCGGTGGCCGCCGCGCAGGGCAAGTCCGTCACCGTGCTGGAGATGACCGAGCGGGTGATGAGCCGCGTCGTCTCGCCCGGCATGTCGCAGCATTTCTCCGGGTGGCACCAGAAGGGCGGCACGCACTTCCGCTTCGGCGCGCGCGCGACGGCGGTGATCGGCGAGAACGGCCGCGCGGTCGCGGTCGAGACCGCGGACGGCGAGCGCATCCCCGCCGACATGGTGATCGTCTCGATCGGCGTCGTGCCGAACATCGAGATCGCGAAGGAAGCCGGACTTGCCACCGGCGATGGCATCGTCGTCGACGACCGACTGCTGACCTCCGATCCCAACATCTCGGCGATCGGCGACTGCGCGCAGTTTCCGAGCGTGCATGGCCGGAGATCAATGCGGCTCGAGTCGGTGCAGAACGCCAACGACCAGGGCAAGGCGGTGGCGGACCGCATCACCGGCAAGAGCAGCGCGCCTTACGCGGCGGTGCCGTGGTTCTGGAGCGATCAGGGCGATCAGAAATTGCAGATCGTCGGCATCGCCGACGGCCACGATACGACGGTGGTGCGTGGCGACGCCGCGTCCGGCGCGTTCTCGATCTTCTGCTTTGGCGGGGGCACGCTGCTCGCGATCGAATCCGTCAACAAGCCGGGCGATCACATGTTCGGCCGTCGCAGCATGGGCGAAGGCAAATTGCTGTCCGCGGCGCAGGCCGCCGATCTTGCGTTCGATCTGAAGAAATTTCTGCAGGGTTGAGTCGGCGGTCGGCAGTTATGATCGATTGGGCCGGCTGACCAAACGTTCACAATCTCCCTGCGCTTCTGCGTCAGTTCGGCACAGCACAGTGGAGAAAGATTCATCTTTGTGCCGCAGGGTTTGGCGACGCTGGACGTTTAACAAGACAGCGCACGTCAAAGAGGATCACAGTTCACAATGAAAATATTGATTGCCCTGGCTTCCGCCGCTTTCGTTTCGCTCGCCGCCGCCGCGCCCGCGAGCGCCGCACCGGCGACGTCGCCCGTCGCGCAGTCCGTCGACGGATTGTTGACGCAAATTCAATACGCGCCGCGTCGTCATGACGGCCGCCGCGGCCCGCCGGCGCGCATGCGTCATGCGCCGCCGCCGCGTCGTCATCACTATCGTGCGGGCGGCCGCTATCACTCGGCGCCGCATGGCTGGCACCGTTACGACCGCCGTCCGGGTGACTGGAGCCGCCGTGGCTGCATCACCGTCGGCGCCCTCTGGTTCTGCCCGTAAGCCAATCGCCGAACACGGCGCTCCGCGCTCCGTGCGTTGCGCGAAGCTGCCGCCTTCAGTGGCAAAAAGCCCCGGTTCGCCGGGGCTTTTTCGTGCGTCAACCACGAGCATGGTTAACGGTTGCTCCGAGGCCGTGCATTTCCGATGATGCGGCTTGAGGTTACGGCAGCAGCCGTGGTGTTGATGAAGGCAGTGCGATGAAGGCGATTATTGTCGGAGGCGGCATCGGTGGTCTGACCACCGCGTTGATGCTGCATGCGCGCGGGATCGAGTGCGAGATTTACGAGCAGGCCGATCAGGTCCGCGAGCTCGGCGTCGGCATCAACACGCTGCCGCACGCGATCAAGGAATTGGCCGACCTCGGTCTGCTGCCGCGCCTCGACGCCGTCGGCATCCGCACCCACGAGCTGTTCTACACCAACCGCATGGGCCAGGAGATCTGGCGCGAGCCGCGCGGCACCGACGCCGGCTTCGACTATCCGCAGTTCTCGATTCATCGCGGCCGGTTGCAGGCGGTGATCTATCAGGCGGTCCGTACCCGCCTCGGTGAATCGCGCATCCACACCGGCCACCGGCTCGGCGCGTTCACGCAGGACGAGGCCGGCGTCATCGCTTATTTCTTCGGCCGCGACGGCTCGCATCGTCTGAGCGTGCGCGGCGACGTTCTGATCGGCGCCGACGGCATCCATTCGGTGGTGCGCGAGACGCTGTACCCCAACGAAGGTCCGGCGCGCTGGAACGGCTCGATGCTGTGGCGCGGCGCGATCGACTGGCCGAAATTCCTCACCGGCCGCTCGATGGTGATTGCCGGCGGCATGGCCGGCAAGCTCGTCATTTATCCGATCGGCGAGGGTGCGCGCGAGGATCGTCCGCTCACCAACTGGGCGGTGCTGGTGAAAGTCGGCGAGGGCGGCGCGCCGCCGAAGAAAGAGGACTGGTCCCGGCTCGGCCGGTTCGAGGATCTGATGCCGCATGTGCAGCGCTTCAGCATTCCCTATGTGGACGCCAAGGCGCTGATCGAATCGACACCAGAGTTCTGGGAATATCCGATGTGCGACCGCGATCCGCTGCCGCACTGGTCGCACGGCCGCGTCACGCTGCTCGGCGATGCCGCACATCCGATGTATCCGGTCGGCTCCAACGGCGCGTCGCAGGCGATTCTCGATGCGCGCTGCCTCGCGGACCGTCTGCGCGACGCCGATAATGTGTTCCAGGCGCTGTGGGCCTATGAGCAGGAGCGCCTGCCGATGACCGCGCATATCGTGAAATCGAATCGTGGCGGCGGGCCGGAAGGCGTGATCGACGCGGTCGAGGAGCGCGCCCCCGACGGCTTCACCAATATCGACGACGTGCTGTCCTATGAGGACCGCAAGGCGATCGTGCGCGGCTATGCGGCCAAGGCCGGCTTCGCCAGGGAACAGGTGAACAAGCAGCAGGTCAATGCGGGCCAGGCCGCGTAGCAGGCGCGGGTGACGACCACAGCCATCGCGCCAGCGCGACGGCAATCAGCGTGCCGGTCAGCTGCGCGAGGATGAAGGCGATCACATTGCCCGGGGCGATGCCGGCGAATGTGTTGGAGCCGGCGCGTGCGATCGTCACGGCCGGATTGGCGAATGATGTCGACGCGGTGAACCAGTAGGCCGCGGTGATGTAGAGGCCGACCGCCGCCGCTGTCGCCGCCGGCGCGCGGGCGCCACAGCCGAAAATGGTCAGGATCAGCCCGAAGGTGGCGACGACTTCCGCCAGCCATTGTCCGGGGCCGCTGCGCAGCCTGGTCGCGAGTTGCAGCACCGGCAGATCGAACATCGCATGCGCCAGCGCGACGCCGATCAGCGCGCCGGCGATTTGCGCGGCGACATAACCGCAGGCCAATCGCCAGCCGATCCGGCCCAGCACGGTTTCCGCGAGGCTCACGGCCGGATTGAAATGCGCGCCGGAGATCGGCCCCAGCACCGTGATCAGCACTGTCAGGATCGCGCCGGTCGCCAGCGTGTTGCCGAGCAGAGCGAGCGCGACATTGCCGCCCGACAGGCGCTCGCCCATCACGCCCGATCCGATCACGGTCGCGAGCAGGAGGGCGGTGCCGAGCGCTTCGGCCGCCAGCGCGCGCGAGCGGCCGGCGTCCGTCACGCGGTGGCCGCCTTGTCGGTCGCGCCTGCCACGACGCCCTCAATGGCGCCGATGTCGCGCAGCTTCTGCTGCAAGCTCATGGCCGACAGTTTGTCGAACGGCAGCGCGACGAAAATCGAGATGCGCTGCAACAGTCGGCGATAGGCCTCGGCGAAGGCGAGCGCGACCTCGGCGTCGTTGCCGGTCGCGGCGGCGGGATCGGGAATGCCCCAATGCGCGGTGGCGGGTTTGCCCGGCCAGACCGGACAGGTCTCGCCGGCGGCGTCGTCGCAAACGGTGATGATGAAATCGAGAGCCGGTGCGCCGGGCTGCGCGAATTCCAGCCACGATTTCGAGCGCAGCGCGGATGTGTCGTAACCGAGTTTGTCCAGCAGCGCGATCGTCTGTGGATGCGGCGCGCCTTTGGGTTTGCTCCCGGCGCTGTAGGCGCGAAAGCGGTTCTGGCCCAGCTTGTTGAGGATCGCCTCGGCGAGCATCGAGCGGGCTGAATTGCCGGTGCAGAGGAACAGGACGCGGAGGGGCTGGTCAGTCACAGATCTTGGCCTTTCTGCTGCGCTGCGCGGCCGGGCGCGTCATCTGGCAGATGTCGGGCTGTCCGCCGCAGCAATCGTCGGTGAGGAAGCCGAGCAGGTCCTTCATCGCATCGAAGCGCGCTGCGTAGATCATCGAGCGTCCGTCGCGCCGGACGGTGACCAGCGCGGCGTGGCGCAGACGATCGAGGTGAAAGGTCAGGGTGTTCGGTGCGACGCCGAGCCGGGCGGCGATGTCGCCGGCGCTCAAGCCGTTCGGCCCGGCCGCGACCAGCAGGCGAAACACCGCAAGGCGGTGGTTCTGCGCGAGCGCGGCAAGCGCGTTGACGGCATCTGTCGTTTCCATAATTCAACGAATATAGAAATATTTGGTGCGCGTCAACGGGGAGTCGTGAAAGACTGGCGGAGAGAGAGTTGACTTTCTTCCTATATGCCTATAATCCTATCCCTGTCCTGTTCACGAGGGGCGCTTCATGAGGCGTTCTTGAAGTGGAGCAGTCGGTGGTGCCGCAAGGCATGGCACCGGGGTGCGGGCCGGAGA